>CAXTDA010000084.1:0-5544 GCA_964242935.1 uncultured Burkholderiaceae bacterium
AACGACACTGGATCCCCGCCTTCGCGGGGATGACATGCCGGCGCGCCGGCATGTCACTTCAACCAGCGGTCGGTGACCGTGTCGTATTCGCCGGTGGCTTTCGCGAGATGCAGCCACTGGTCGACGTACGCCTTGAATGCGACGTCGTCGCGCGGCAGCAGGTAGGCCTTCTCGCTGTACTGCAACGGCTTGTCCAGCGGGACCGGGCACAGCGTCGGCCGCAGCTTGTGCTGCAGCAGCGTCTCCGATGCGTCGGTCACCATCACATCGGCCCGACCGGCGACGATCTCGTCGAAGATCGTCACGTTGTCCGGATGGACGCGGATCTGCGCCTGCCTGAAGTGGGCCCGCGCGTAACGCTCGTTGGTGCCGCCGGGGTTGACGACCGCCCGCACCTCGGGCCGGTCGATCTGCGCCAGCGAGCCGTACTTCGCGACGTCCGCGCAGCGCACGATCGGCGCCTTGCCGTCGACCATCGTCGTCGTGCTGAAGGCCGCGCGGAGCTGACGGTCGAGCGTGATCGAGATGCCGCCCATCGCGATGTCGCAGGCGCCGCCCGTGAAATCGTTCAGCAGCGTCGACCACGTCGTCTTCACGAAGCGCGGCTTCGCCTTCATCGATGCGGCGAGCGATTCGGCGAGGTCGACGTCGATCCCCTCGAAAGCGCCGTCGCCGCGAAGGAAGCTGAACGGCTTGTAGTCGCCGGTCAGGCAGACGCGCAGCTCGCCGCCGTCGCGGATGCGGTCGAGTGCCGACGGCGATGATTGCCCCGTCGCGGCGGAACAGGCGAGCGCCGTCGACAGGACGACGGGCGTGACGATCGATGAACGCATGCTCTTTTCCTCGCGGCTTCGTCTGCCGGGTCCGATCGCCGGGCAGCGCCCCGATGATAAGGGGAGCACTGCGCCGATCGATTCAACGCGGTGCACCGATCTTCGACGGCCGCGACCGAACGGTGCGGCGTCGTGCGCGCGCCGGCGCAGCCGTCCCCGGGAAGCGCCGCCGGGGCATGGCACGGGCTTTGCACTCGGCGTCGGATCGACCACGACCCGATCGCGTCGCTGGTCGCACGATCGCCCTGCCTTGTCCCCGCTGCGAGATGCCCATGAGCGCGTTGTCCCCCTCCATCGCCGACACGACCGCGCCCGGGGTCGGCGTCCACCCCGTCGACGAACGACTGCCGCCGCTCCGTCTCGCGGCGCTCGGGCTCCAGCACGTCCTCGTCATGTACGCGGGTGCGGTCGCGGTGCCGTTGATCGTCGGTCGGGCGCTGAAGCTGTCGCCCGACCAGGTCGTGCTGCTGATCTCGGCCGACCTGTTCTGCTGCGGCCTGGTGACGCTGATCCAGTCGCTCGGGATCGGCCGCTTCGTCGGCATCCGCATGCCGGTGATGATGGGCGTGACCTTCGCCTCGGTCGGGCCGATGGTCGCGATGGCGAACGTGCAGAGCGGGGCGGACGGCGCGCGCGCGATCTTCGGCGCGATCATCGGGGCCGGCGTGATCTCGATCGTGATCGCGCCCTTCATGAGCAAGCTGCTGCGCTTCTTCCCGGCGGTCGTCACCGGCACGATCATCTCGGTGATCGGCATCAGCCTGATGCGCGTCGGCATCGGCTGGGCGATGGGCGGTCCGCCGACGCTCGCGCAGACCGTCGACGTGCCGGGCCTGGTCGCGCTGGTCGACAGCGCGAAGTCCGCCGCCGGCGCGACGCCGTCGAAGCTGCCGGGCGCGATCCCGATGGTCGACAGCCCGGGCTACGGCGCGCTCGACCAGATGGCGCTCGCGGCGTTCGTGCTGGTCACGATCCTGCTGCTGGTGCGTTACGGCCGCGGATTTCTCGCCAACATCTCGGTGCTGCTCGGCATCGTCGCCGGCAGCATCGTCGCGGTCGCGATCGGCAAGATGGACTTCACGAAGGTCGGGAAGGCGCCGTGGTTCGACGTCGTGACGCCGTTCGCATTCGGCATGCCGACGTTCGACCTGGTCTCGATCCTGACGATGACGCTGGTGATGATCGTCGTGATGATCGAGTCGGTCGGCATGTTCCTCGCGCTGTCCGAGATGACCGGGAAGGCGCTCGGGCCGAACAGCATCGCCGCCGGCCTGCGCACGGACGGCATCGGCACCGTGATCGGCGGCGTCTTCAACACGTTCCCGTACACCAGCTTTTCGCAGAACGTCGGCCTGGTCGGCGTGACGGGGGTCAAGAGCCGCTGGGTGTGCGTCGCCGCCGGCGCGATCATGATCGTCCTCGGCCTGCTGCCCAAGATGGGGGCGCTGGTCGAGTCGGTGCCGCAGTTCGTTCTCGGCGGCGCGGGCCTCGTGATGTTCGGGATGGTCGCCGCGACCGGGATCCGCATCCTGTCGGCGGTCGACTTCCGCGACAACCGCAGCAATCTCTACATCGTCGCGATCTCGATCGGTGCGGGGATGATCCCGCTCGTCGCGCCGCGCTGGACGCAGCACATGCCGCACGGGCTCCATCCACTGCTCGAGAGCGGCATCCTGCTGACCGCCGTGTCGGCCGTCCTGCTGAACCTCTACTTCAACGGTGCGAAGTACGACGAACGCGCGACGATCGAGGCCGCGCGCACCGCCGAAGCGCACTGACGCGGCGCCGGGGCAACGCGGTCGGCGCGTTAAGATGCACCGCCGCGACAGCCCCGTCGTCCTCCTTCCGATCGGCCGCTCATGTACGTCTCCGAAATCACGCACTTCCTCGAAGAACTGAAGGACCGGAATCCGGGCATCGTGGCCGAGCAGCGGAAGGGGCGCGCGATCTGGTGGGACAAGAAGCCGTTGACGCCCGAAGAGCTCGAACACGTGGCGCAGTCGCGGATTCGTCAGAACGGCTACGTCTACCAGACCAAGCTCTGACGGGCTCGTCCGCGTCGATGCTCGACACGCTGCCGCCGCCCGCGTCGATCGACACGACGCCCGGGACCACCGACGGCATGGCCTTCGCCCGGCTCTACGGCGAGCCGCTGTTCAAGGTGCCGCAGGACCTCTACATCCCTCCCGACGCGCTCGAGGTGTTCCTCGAGGCCTTCGAAGGCCCGCTCGACCTGCTGCTGTACCTGATCCGCAAGCAGAACTTCAACGTCCTCGACATCCCGATGGCCGAGGTGACGCGCCAGTACCTCGGCTACATCGAGCAGATCCGGAAGAGCAACCTCGAGCTCGCCGGCGAATACCTGCTGATGGCCGCGATGCTGATCGAGATCAAGTCGCGGATGCTGCTGCCGGTCCGGAAGCAGGACGGCAAGGGCGAGGTCGACGACCCGCGCGCGGAGCTGGTCCGGCGCCTGATCGAATACGAACGGATGAAGCTCGCCGCGCAGCAGGTCGATGCGCTGCCGGTGCTCGGCCGCGACTTCGTCGCCGCCGCGGCGACGATCGACGAGACCGTCGAGAAAGTGTGGCCCGACGTGAGCGTGACGGACCTGCAGGCAGCGTGGACCGACGTCCTGCGGCGCGCCCGCCTCGTGCAGCACCATCGCATCCGCCGCGAGGAACTGTCGGTGCGCGAGCACATGACGCAGATCCTCCGCCGCCTTCGCGAGTCGCGCTTCGTCGAGTTCGGCGAATTGTTCGACGCCGCGCGCGGCCTCCCGGTCGCGATCGTCAGCTTCCTCGCGCTGCTCGAACTCGCCCGGGAGTCCCTGGTCGAGGTGACGCAAGGCGAGGCGTATGCGCCGATCTACGTGAAGCTGGCGTACACGCCGAATTAGCTCGTCGTTCCCGCGAAGGCGGGAACCCCGTGTCGTTCAGCGGACTCGGGCCGGAGATCCACGACGCCAGGTCCCCGCGTTCGCGGGGACGACAGGCAATTACGCGACCTTCTTCTCTTCGCCGTGGTCGCCGCCGAAGAACTGTTCGTCCTCCGTCGAACCCTTCAACGCCGTCGTCGACGCTTCGCGCTCGATCGTCTGCGTGACCGCATCGAAGTAGCCGGTGCCGACCTCGCGCTGGTGCTTGACGGCGGTGAAGCCCTTCGAGGCCGCGGCGAATTCCGCTTCCTGCAGCTCGACGAACGCGCTCATGTTGTTTCGCGCGTAGCCGTACGCGAGGTTGAACATCGAGTAGTTGAGGCTGTGGAAGCCGGCCAGCGTGATGAACTGGAACTTGTAGCCCATCGCGCCGAGCTCGCGCTGGAACTTGGCGATCGTCGCGTCGTCGAGGTTCTTCTTCCAGTTGAAGCTCGGCGAGCAGTTGTACGCGAGCAGCTTGCCCGGGTGCTTCGCATGGACGCCATCGGCGAACGCCTTCGCGAACTCGAGGTCCGGCTTGCCGGTCTCGCACCACACCATGTCGGCGTATTCCGCGTACGCGACGCCGCGGGCGATCGCGGCATCGAGGCCGTTCCGCGTGCGGTAGAAGCCTTCGACCGTTCGCTCGCCGGTCAGGAACGGCTTGTCGAGGTCGTCGACGTCGCTCGTGACCAGGTCGGCCGCCTCCGAATCGGTACGCGCGATGACGAGCGTCGGCACGCCCATCACGTCGGCCGCGAGGCGCGCCGCGATCAGCTTCGCGTTCGCTTCGCGCGTCGGCACCAGCACCTTGCCGCCCATGTGACCGCACTTCTTGACCGACGCGAGCTGGTCCTCGAAGTGGACGCCGGCGGCACCCGCCTCGATCATCGACTTCATCAGCTCGAACGCGTTCAGCACGCCGCCGAAGCCGGCTTCGGCATCGGCGACGATCGGCGCGAAGTAGTCGACGTCGTTCTTGCCTTCGGACCACTGGATCTGGTCGGCCCGCGTGAACGCGTTGTTGATGCGGCGGACGACGACCGGTACCGAGTTGACCGGATATAGCGACTGGTCGGGATACATCTCGCCGGCCAGGTTCGCGTCGCCCGCGACCTGCCAGCCCGACAGGTAGATCGCCTTCAGGCCGGCCTTGACCTGCTGCATCGCCTGGTTGCCGGTCAGCGCGCCGAGCGTGTTCACGAACGGCTCGTTGTTGACGAGCGTCCACAGCTTCTCGGCGCCGCGCTTGGCCAGCGTGTGCTCGACCTGGATCGAGCCGCGCAGGCGGATCACGTCGGCCGCCGTGTAGCCCCGCTTGACGTTCTTCCAGCGCGGACTGGTGTCCCAATCCTTTTGCAACTTCTGAATCTCGAGTTCGCGTGAGCTCATGGGGACTCCGTGGTGAGCATGATCGGAAAAGCGCGCGGCGATCTGGGACCGGCCGGTCGCGAAGAGCGATCGTACCGGTGTCCGAGCCTGACCACAAGAGGTATGTCTTATATAAGACCGTATATCTAAGTTATCGCATTCATGCTCGCTCGGGATCGGCTTGGCCGCGGCGGAATCCGTGTTCCGCGATGCCGCCCAGCGCCCGGCTGGACGCAACCCACACGAAGAAACGGCCGCGAATCGCGGCCGTTCCGGTCTTGCACCGCGTCGCGCGTCACGCGGCGCGACGCACCTCGGTCTGCGCGTCGAGCTTCGCCTGCGTGTCGCGAAGCGCGGTGCGCAGGCCTTCCTGCACCACCGGGTGATAGAACGGCATCTCCAGCATCTGCGCGATCGTGCATT
>CAXTDA010000084.1:5644-11877 GCA_964242935.1 uncultured Burkholderiaceae bacterium
TCCTGCACCACCGGGTGATAGAACGGCATCTCCAGCATCTGCGCGATCGTGCATTGCATCTGCAACGACCACGCGAGCAGGTGCCCGATGTGTTCCGCGTCCGGTCCGAGCATCTCGGCACCGAGAAAGCGGCCGGTGCCGGTTTCGGCGTAGATGTGCAGCAGCCCCTGGTTGCGAAGGAAGACGCGCGACCGGCCCTGGTCCGCGAACGACACCGTGCCGACGACGTGCGGCCGATGCTGGACGTCGCGATAGCCACCGCCGACGATCGCGATCTGCGGATCGGTGAAGACGACGCCGAGCGGCGCGCGGCGCTGCGCCTTCCGCACGTTCGGAAAGCGCGCCGCATTGTCGCCGGCGATCCGGCCCTCGTCGGCCGCTTCGTGCAGCACCGGAACGTCGTTGTTGACGTCGCCGGCGATGAAGATCGACGACGTGCCGCACTGGAGCGTCTCGCGATCGAACAACGGAACCGCGTGCGCGTCCCGTTCGAGCGACGTGTTCTCGAGGCCGAGCTGCCGGACGTTCGCGGTGCGACCGGTCGCGGCCAGCAGGTACTCGAAGCGCTCGACCTGCTCGGTGCCGTCGAGCGCACGGTAGGCGACGACCACCGCGTCGCCGTCGAGGCGGACGTCGGCATGCGCGTTGGTGTCGAGATAGAACTCGGCACCGAAGACGCGCCGTGCCTCGGCAAGGATCGCCGGGTCGCCGATCGGGCCGACGCCGCCGCCGCGGCCGAACACCTTGACGCGGACGCCGAGCCGGTGCAGCGCCTGCCCGAGTTCGAGTCCGATGACACCGGGACCGAACACCGCGACGCTTTCCGGCAGGTCGGCGAGCTCGAAGATCTGGTCATTCGTGATCAGGCGCTCGCCGAGCGACGACCAGATCGGCGGATAGCTCGGCGTCGAGCCGGTCGCGATCACGATCGCCTTCGCGTCGACCGTCGGGGCGCCATCGATCGACAGCGTGTGGTCGTCGATGAACGTGGCGTGGCCGAAGAGCTTGTCGGCTTCCGGAATCTCGTCGACGCCGCGGGTGACGAAGCCGACGAAGCGGTCGCGTTCGCGTTGCACCCGCGCCATCACCGCCTTGCCGTCGACGACGAGCGGGGCATCGACCGAGAGGCCGAAGTCCGCGAACTTCGCAACCGCGTGCGCGGTCTCGGCCGGCGCGATCAGCAGCTTGCTCGGCATGCAGCCGACGCGTGCGCAGGTCGTGCCGTAGACGGTGCTCTCGATCAGCAGCGCGCGCTTGCCGGCGGACTTCGCCGCGCGATAGGCGGCGAGCCCGGCGGTGCCGGCGCCGATGACGGCGACGTCGGTCTGGAGACGGTCCATGGGTCGTTCCCGAATGCGTTCGTGACGAGCGCGACGACCCGGTTCGAGCCGCCGCGCGACAGACGGCCGGTCAGGCCGCCTTCTTCAGATAGTTCTCGAGGTCGTCGGCCGTCCCGATCAGCTCACCGTTGATGAACACCTGCGGAACCGTCTTGCCGCCGGAGATCGCGCCCACGGCCTTCGTGCGGATGGTGTGCGCGAGCGGGACCTCGACGTATTCCAGTCCCGCGTCGCCGAGCAGCTTCTTCGCCCGTGCGCAATGAGGGCAGCCGATTCGCGTCAGGACGGCGATCTGGTCCGGGCCCTTCGCGTGCGGGTCGATGTAATGCAGCATCGTGTCGGCGTCCGAGACTTCGAAGGGGTCGCCGTCCTTGTCCGGCTCGATGAACATCTTCTCGATCTTCTTGCTGCGCACCAGCATCGAATAACGCCACGAACGCCGGCCGAAGTTGAGCGCGCTCTTGTCGACCAGCATGCCCATTCCCTCGGTGAACGCACCGTTGCCGTCCGGCAGCAGAACGACGTTGTCCGACTCCTGGTCGCGCGCCCACTCTTCCATCACGAACGGGTCGTTCACGGACACGCAGATGATCGAATCGATGCCGTGCTGCTTGAAGATCGGCGCCAGTTCGTTATAGCGCGGCAGGTGGGTCGACGAACAGGTCGGCGTGAACGCGCCCGGGAGCGAGAAGACGACGACGTTCTTGTTCGCGAACAGCTCGTCGGTGGTGACGGTCGCCCAGTCGCCGTCCCGGCGGATCCGCAACGTGACCTCGGGAACGGTCTGGCCTTCGATGTTCTTCAACGGGTTCATCAGTCTTTTCCTGTGGAGGTGTGGTTTCAGGCCGTTATTGTGCAGCGCAGCGTACGATAGATCAAGGGTTTTCTATCGAAAAATTCGATAGTAAAAACCAATCACGCTCGCCGTCGCCCCTCAAGGAAGCATCCGTTGCAGCTCCGGCTCGCGATCGATCCACTGGTGCTTCAGCGCGCCGATCACGTGGACGGCGACGAGCCCGTAGAGCCAATAGCCGACCCACCGGTGCAAGGCGCCGAAGCGGTCGTGCAGCAGCTCCTTCGCGGCCGGCTCCGCGTCCATCACCCAGCCGATCCGTGGCCAGGGCACGAGCCCGAACAGCGACATCGGATGCGTCGCCGCGTCCTTCCAGGCCGAGTCGTGCAACCAGCCCGACAGCGGCAACGCGAACAGCACGACGTACAGCGCCGCATGCGCCGCGTGCGCGCCGATCCGCTCCCAGGCGGGGTATCGCGCCGGCAGCGGCGGCGGACGGTGCGTGAGCCGCCACAGGATCCTCATCGTCGCGAGACCGAGGACCGTGATGCCGATCGACTTGTGCGTGTCGATCGCGAGGCGCACCCGCTCGTCCGGCAGGAAGTCGGCGCCGAGGCCGAGTGCGACGTTGACGACGATCAGCAACGCGACGACCCAGTGAAACGCGATCGCGATTCGCGTGTAGCGCTGCGGGAGATGCATCTGCGATGGTCTCGGAATCGGGAACACGAGTATCGCAAATCACCGGCGTCGGATTTCGCGAGGGTCGGCACGGTGACCTCGCGTGACCGCCTCGGGCGCGCAGGCCGCGGCGGTCGTGGGATCATGCGCCGACGCCTCCTCGCGCACTCCGCCTTGACCCACCGCCTCGAGGACGCCCTCGCCCTCCACTCGCCGCGTTTCCAGGCGAACGACACGCCGCTCGCGAGCCTGCTGATCCACGGCACCGTCGGCCTCGTGTGGATCCTGTTGTTCGCGGGCGCGTTCTCGCTCGGCGGCATCTATGCCTGGTCGACCGGCGTCGCGTACATCGTCTACGACACGCTGCTGCTCGTCTTCGTCGGCTGGAAGACGTGGACGCTGCTGCGCCCGCCGGTGCGGGGTGCCGCGGTCGTCGCCGGCGAGCGCCTCGCGGTCGTGGTTGCGGCCCACGACGAGGCGAAGGTGTTGCCGCAGACGATCGCGTCGCTCCTCGCGCAGGACGAGCCGCCGGACGCGATCGTGGTCGCCGACGACGGCTCGAGCGACGGCACCGCCGCGCTGCTGGTCGAGCGCTTCGGGTTCGTCGAGCCGCGCTACGGCGACTGGGCGACCAGCGCGACGCTGCCGACGCTGCACTGGTTGCGTCTGCCGCACGGCGGCAAGGCCCGCGCGCTCAACGCGGCGCTGGCGCCGGGATTGGATTCGCCGCTCGACGCGTGCCGGACCGCGGTCGTGATGACGGTCGATGCCGACACCGACCTCGCCCCGGGTGCGGTTGCCGCGATGCGCCGCGCGTTCTCGAGCGAGCCGTCGCTGGTCGCCGCGACCGGCGTGCTCATCCCGGTCTGCGGGCCGTCGCCGATCGGGCGCCTGTTCGAGTGGTTCCAGACCTACGAATACGTCCGCAACTTCCTGTCGCGCTACGCGTGGATGCGGGTCGACAGTCTGCTGCTGATCTCGGGGGCGTTCGCCGGCTTCCGTCGCGACGCGGTCGTCGCGGTCGGCGGCTTCGACCCCCACTGCCTGGTCGAGGACTACGAATTGATCCACCGGCTCGCCCGGCACTCGGCGCTCCACCGGCTCGGCTGGCGGTCACGCGTCGTCGGTGGCGCGCAGGCGCGGACCGAGGCACCGAGCACCATCCCCGCGTTCCTGCGCCAGCGCCGCCGCTGGTTCGGCGGCTTCCTGCAGACGCAGTACTGGTACCGCGGAATGGTCGGCGACGGCCGGCGCTACGGCAACGTCGGCCGCTGGATGCTCCCGGTGAAGGCCGTCGACACGATGCAGCCGATCTTCGGGCTGACCGCTCTCGGCATCCTGCTGGTGGCGCTCGTCGAAGGGCGCGGCGCGGTGCTGCTGCCGGTCTCCGCGTGGATCGGCGCGAAGATCGCGATCGACCTCGGCTTCCACCTCTGGTCGGTGCACCTGTACCGGCGCTGGATCGGCCAGCACACCGGGGCCCGCTTCGGGCTCGCGTTGCTGGCCGCGCTCGCCGAGCCGTTCACGTTCCAGATCCTCCGGCACCTCGGCGCGACGCTCGGCTGGGTGACGTTCCTGACCGGCCAGCGGGAGTGGGGCAAGCAGGAACGGCTCGCCGCGATCGCCGCCAACGAGCCGTAGCGGCGATCAGGCGGCCAGCCGCACCTCGGCCGCATCGAACGTGAACCCGCGATCGCCGAAGTCCACGTGCACCGTGTCCTTCGGACCGAACTTGCCTTCGAGCAGCATCTTCGACAACGGGTTCTCGATCTGCTGCTGGATCGCGCGCTTCAACGGGCGCGCACCGAACAGCGGATCGAATCCCGCCGTCGCGAGCTTCGCGAGCGCCGCCTCCGAGACGTCGAGCGCGATCTCGAGCTTGCCGAGGCGTTGCTCGAGGCCGACCAGCTGGATCCGCGCGATCGACGCGATGTTCGCCTGGTCGAGCCCGTGGAACACGACGACCTCGTCGATGCGGTTCAGGAACTCGGGCCGGAACTCCTGCTTGACCTCCTGCCAGACCAGCCCCTTGATGCGCTCGTAAACCGCGTCCGATGCCGTCTTGTCAACGCCCGACAGGCCGCCGCTCTCGGCGAGGATCAGCTGCGACCCGATGTTCGACGTCATCACGATCACCGTGTTCTTGAAGTCGACCGTGCGGCCCTGGCCATCGGTCAGCCGGCCGTCGTCGAGCACCTGCAGCAGCACGTTGAACACGTCCGGATGCGCCTTCTCGATCTCGTCGAGCAGGATCACGCTGTAGGGCTTCCGACGCACGAGCTCGGTCAGGTAACCGCCCTCCTCGTAGCCGACGTAGCCGGGCGGCGCGCCGATCAGCCGGGCGACGCTGTGCTTCTCCATGAACTCGCTCATGTCGATGCGGACGAGGTGATCCTCGGCGTCGAACAGGAAGCCGGCGAGCGCCTTGCAGAGCTCGGTCTTGCCGACGCCGGTCGGGCCGAGGAACAGGAACGAGCCGTACGGGCGGTCGGGATCCGACAGGCCGGCGCGCGAGCGGCGGATCGCGTCCGACACGAGGCGCACCGCTTCGTCCTGGCCGACCACGCGCTTGTGCAGCGCGTCCTCCATGAACAGCAGCTTGTCGCGTTCGCCGGTCATCATCTTGCTGACCGGGATGCCGGTCGCGCGCGAGACGACCTCGGCGATCTCCTCGGCACCGACCTGCGTACGCAGCAGCTGGTTCGGCTTCGTCTCGCCCTGCGACGCCTCGGCGGCACGCGCCTGCGCCTCCAGCGGCGGCAGCTTGCCGTACTGCAGCTCTGCCACCTGGCCGAACTTGCCTTCGCGCTGCAGCTTGACGATCTCGGCCTTGACCCGGTCGATCTCTTCCATGATGTGCGCCGAGCCTTGGACCGCGGCCTTCTCGGCCTTCCAGATCTCTTCGAGGTCGGAATACTCCTTCTGCAACCGCTCGATCTCCACTTCGATCAGGTCGAAGCGGCGCTGCGAGGACTCGTCCTTCTCCTTCCGCACGGCCTCGCGCTCGATCTTGAGCTGGATCAGGCGGCGGTCGAGCCGGTCCATCACCTCGGGCTTCGAGTCGATCTCCATCTTGACCCGCGACGCGGCCTCGTCGATCAGGTCGATCGCCTTGTCGGGCAGGAAGCGATCGGTGATGTAGCGATGGCTGAGCTCGGCCGCGGCGACGATCGCCGGATCGGTGATCTGCACGCCGTGGTGGACCTCGTACTTCTCCTGCAGGCCGCGGAGGATCGCGATCGTGCTCTCGACCGACGGCTCGCCGACAAGCACCTTCTGGAAGCGGCGTTCGAGCGCGGCGTCCTTCTCGACGTACTTCCGATACTCGTCGAGCGTGGTCGCGCCGATGCAATGCAGCTCACCCCGCGCGAGCGCGGGCTTCAGCATGTTGCCGGCGTCGATCGCGCCTTCGGCCTTGC
>CAXTDA010000085.1:0-11750 GCA_964242935.1 uncultured Burkholderiaceae bacterium
GCGCGCGGGCTGCGTGTGCCGGCGCCGCGGGCTGCCCGCCGCGCAGGCGCGCGCGCTCCGCGCGAAGGTCGCGGCGTTCGAGCGCTCGAACGGCGGCCCGCTGAAGGGCGACCTGCGCCACAAGACCCACCTGCTGTTCGCGTGGCTGAACGATCTCGTGCGTGACACGCGGATCGTCGACGCGATCGAGGACCTGTACGGGCCCGACCTGCTCTGCTGGACCACGAACTTCTTCATCAAGGAGGCCAACGACCCGGCGTTCGTGTCGTGGCACCAGGACTCGACGTACTGGGGCCTCAGCCGGCCCGACGTCGTCACCGCGTGGCTGGCGCTGACGCCGAGCAACGCGGCGAACGGCGCGATGGGCTTCGTCCCCGGCACGCACACGACCGACCAGCTGCCGCATCGCGACACGTTCGCGAAGAACAACCTGCTCACGCGCGGCCAGGAGGTCGCGGTCGACGTCGACCCGGCGACCGCGGTGACGGTCGAGCTCGAGCCGGGCGAGATCTCGCTCCATCACGTGCGCGTCGTGCATGGCTCGCCAGCCAATCCGTCGAACGATCGCCGCATCGGCTTCGCGATCCGCTACATCCCGACCAGCGTGTCGCAGGTGGCCGGCGACGACAGCGCGACGCTGGTGCGCGGCACCGATCGCTACCGTCACTTCGCGCTCGAACCGCGACCGACGGCCGACATGGAACCGGCGTTCCTGAAGCTGCACAAGGACGTCGCCGAGCGCAGCGCGCGCATCCTCTACCGCGGCACCGGCGTGAAGAGCTACAACGATCCCGAGGCGTTGCCCGACCGGGCCGCGTGACCGCATGGAGTTCAGGGCCGCCGTGCTGAACCGCGTCGGCGCGCCGCTCTCGATCGACACGCTGGAGATGGCGCCGCTGCGAGCGCACGACGTGCTCGTGCGTCTTCGTGCGACCGGGTTGTGCCACACCGACCTCGAGGTCATGCAGGGCTCGCTCGCGTATCCGCTGCCGATCGTGCTCGGCCACGAAGGCGCGGGTGTCGTCGAGGCGGTCGGCGCCGACGTGAGCGAGGTCGCGCCGGGCGACCACGTGATCTGCTCGTGGAACCCGTACTGCGGCCACTGCTTCTACTGCGACCGCGGCGTGCGCATCCTCTGCGAGCGCCTGAAGGGGAGCGAGCCGAAGGGACTGCTGATCGACGGCACGATGCGGATGACGCGCGACGGCGAGCCCGTCCATCACTTCTTCACGACGTCGACGCATGCCGAGTACACGGTCGTGACCGAGTCGGGCGCGATCCCGATCCGCAAGGACCTGCCGTTCGACGTCGCGTGCATCGTCGGCTGCGGCGTGATGACCGGGATCGGGGCGGCGGTGCGGAAGGCGCGTGTCGCGCCGGGCTCGAGCGTGCTCGTGATCGGCACCGGCGCGGTGGGGCTCAACGTGCTGCAGGGCGCGAAGCTCGCCGGCGCCGGGCGCATCGTCGCGGCGGACCCGAGCGCTTCGCGACGCGACCGCGCGCTGGAGTTCGGCGCGACCGACGTCGTCGACTCGGCCGCGCCCGACGTGCTCGACGCGATCCGCGCGATGACCGGCGGCCGCGGCGCCGACACCGTGTTCGAGGCGGCGGGACATCCGACCGCGTTCCGCCTCTCGGTCGAGGCGGTGCGGCCCGCGGGCGAGGTGGTGTGGCTCGGCAAGATCGACGTGAACGCGGAGGTCGCGTTCCGCTGGGGCTCGCTGATGGGCGAGAAGCGCATCGTGCGATCGAGCTACGGCGAGGCGTTGCCGAAGCGGGACTTCCCGTGGATCGTCGACGAGTATCTCGCCGGACGCATCAAGCTCGACGAACTGATCACGGCGCGCATCGCGCTCGACGACATCAACGACGGCTTCGCGATGCTGGCGCGCGGCGAAGGCATCCGGACCGTCGTCATGCTGCCGTAGTCGAGTGCCGTGAAGCATCCGCCGCTCGCGGCCGATCACGTCGACGCGCCGCATCGCGAGGCGCGTCTCGGCGACCTCGCGCTCGAGTCCGGGCAGGTCATCGTCGACTACCGGCAGTCGTACGTCACGCACGGCACGTTGAACGCGGACCGCTCGAACGCGATCCTGGTCTGCGCGGCGCTGACCGCGACCCACCATCGGCTCGACTTTCTGGTCGGGCCCGGCAAGGCGCTGGATCCGGCACGCTGGTTCGTCGTCGCGACCGATCCGATCGGCAACGGCCTGTCGACGTCGCCGTCGAACAGCGCGGCGCAGCCCGGCATGCGCTTCCCGCGCTTCGGCCTTCGCGACATGGTCGCGGCGCAACACCGGCTGCTGACCGAGCACCTCGGCATCGGCCACGTGCACGCGATCGTCGGCGCGTCGATGGGCGGCATGCAGGCATTGCAATGGGGCGTCGCGCATCCGGCGTTCATGGACCGGCTGGTCGCGATGACGCCGATGGCGCGGACCGCCCCGTGGGCCGTGCTCGTCACCCAGACGGCGCGCGCGTGTCTGACCGCGGACCGGGCGTGGACCGGCGACGGCTTCGACGGCATTCCCGAGCGCGGCTGGCGCGCGTACTCGGGCCTGATGAACGCACTGCTGATGCGGACGCCCGCGGCGGTCGACGCGTCGCTCGCGGACCTCGCCGCGGCACACGACGACTTCGAGCGCCTCGCCGCGCGGCAGCAGACCGTCGGCTTCGACGCCCACGACTATCTCTATCAGTCGTGGGCCTACGAGGCGCACGACGTCGGCACGACGCCGGGTCACGACGGCACCGACGCGGCGCTGCGCTCGATCGTCGCCAAGACGCTGGTCGTCGCGCCGCCCGACGACCTGTTCAACCCGGCGACCGCGGCGCGCGACGCCGCGGCGGCGATTCCGCGAGCGACCTTCGTCGAGATCCCGTCGCGGCAGGGACACCTCGCCGCGTCGAGCACGCGCGCCGAGGACGCGGCGTTCCTGAACGAGACGATCGCGGACTTCCTCGATGAGGCGACCGGTTAGCATCGCGGCTTCGCTTCCTCGCGGTCCTTCCATGAGTCAACACATCCTCGTCACCGGCGGCGCCGGCTACATCGGCTCGCATACCTGCGTCGAGCTGCTGGCGGCCGGCTTCACGCCGGTCATCGTCGACAACCTCGTCAACAGCAAGCGCGAGGCGGTCCGGCGCATCGAGCGGATCGCCGGCCGTGCGCCGGTGTTCGTCGATGCCGACGTGCGTGATCGCGGCGCGCTCGACGCGACGTTCGCCGCGCATCCGATCGCGGCGGTGATCCACTTCGCGGGGCTGAAGGCGGTCGGCGAGTCGGTCGCGAAGCCGCTCCATTACTACGACAACAACGTCAACGGCACGCTCGTGCTGATCGACGCGATGCAGCGTGCCGGGGTCAAGCGCTTCGTGTTCAGTTCGTCGGCGACGGTCTACGGCGATCCGCACGCGTTGCCGATCCGCGAAGACTTCCCGGTCCAGACCACGAACCCGTACGGCGCGTCGAAGGCGATGGTCGAGCGCGTGCTGACCGACGTCGCGGCGGCCGACCCCGCGTGGCGCGTCGCGCTGCTGCGCTACTTCAACCCGGTCGGCGCGCACGAGAGCGGGCTGATCGGCGAGGACCCGGCCGGCATCCCGAACAACCTGATGCCGTACGTCGCGCAGGTCGCGGTCGGCAAGCTGCAGCGGGTGACGGTGCACGGCGACGACTACCCGACGCGCGACGGCACCGGCGAGCGCGACTACATCCACGTCGTCGATCTGGCGCGCGGCCACCTCGCCGCGCTCGAGCACCTCGACGCGATGGAAGGCGCCGAGCCGATCAACCTCGGGACCGGTCGCGGCAGCACGGTGCTCGAGATGATCGCCGCGTTCGCCGCGGCGTCGGGGCGCCCGATCGACCACGTGATCGGGCCGCGCCGCCCGGGCGACATCGCCGGCTGCTACGCGAACGTCGACCTCGCGGCCGAACGCCTCGGCTGGCGGGCGGCCTACGACCTGCAGCGGATGTGCGACGACACGTGGCGCTGGCAGCAGGGCAACCCGGCGGGCTATCCGGCCGGTTGAGAGTCCATGGCCCGCCAGGCGCTCGCGAGCCAGCGCTGCTGGTCGTGCGGGACGCCGGGCGGCCGGAAGAAGTGCTCGAGCTCGACGAAGCCGGCCGCGACGAGATAGCCGCGCCAGTGCGCGAGGTCGTGATACGCACCGTAGCGCGCGCCGTTCCAGCCTTCCTCGTTGTCCCCGCGCGGGATCGACGCGAACAGCACGCCGCGCGGCTTCAACGTGCGATGAAGCTGCGACAGGACGCGCGGCAACGGCGCGGTCGGCACGTGCTGCAGGCTCGCGTTCGCGAAGATGCCGTCGAAGCGGGCCGCGGGCAGGTCGAGCGCGAAGAAGTCCTGGTGCCAGACTTCGGCGCCGGTCGCGTCGCGCGCCATCCGGACGAACGCGGCCGAGCCGTCGAGCCCGATCGCGACATGGCCGCGCGCGGCGAATCGCTTCAGGTCGCGGCCCGGACCGCAGCCGAAGTCGAGGATCGTCGCGGGCGCCGGCGCTTCGACATGACGCAGCAGCGCGTCGATGTTCTGGTCGACGTCGTGGTCGCGCGTACCCGCTTCGTAGTCGACCGCGTGTTCCTCGTAGTGCCCGAGCGTGCGTCGCGCGATCGCCTCGAGATCGTCGAGTGGCGCAGTCACGGTCAGGACGTGTGATCGCAGACGATGCGCCAGCGCCCGTCGCGCTCGTGGAAGACGAGGCTGAAGATGCCGGTCGCCTCGGGCTTCCCCGCGTCCACCGGCTGCAGCCGGTAGCGGCCGATCATCAGCGCGTGGCGCTCGCCGAGCGGCCGGATCTCGAGCGTGTCGAACGAGAGCTTGCCGAGCCGGCCCG
Source organism: uncultured Burkholderiaceae bacterium (assembly GCA_964242935.1). GTDB lineage: Bacteria > Pseudomonadota > Gammaproteobacteria > Burkholderiales > Burkholderiaceae_D > CAHJXF01. Next base: position 4,858 of record CAXTDA010000085.1, read on the forward strand.
GCCCGCCCTGGCCGAACTGCGATGCGTAGCGCGCCTGGATCGCCGCCTTGCCCCTCACGATCCCCTGCGCACCGACGAAGATCGTGTCCGGCGCATCCTCGTAGCTGTCCATGAAGGCGGTCAGGTCGCCCGCCGTCCACGCGACGACGCTCGCGTCCATCGTGCGGGCGATGCCGGCCTGCGGACCGTCGGCCGCGGCCGCCCACCGCGGGCAGGCCGACGCGACGAGGAAGACGAGCGCGCAGACGAGCGGCAACGTCGGGCGGCGCATTGCGGTCGGGGTCATGCGGTGTCCTTCGAGGGTGAGGTCGTCGGCGATTGTCGACGAAATCCCACAGTCGCACGAATTCGACACGCGCGCCGCTTTACACGCCGCCCACCCGTCGTTACAACGAACGCAGGACGCACGTTACGTCACGACGTCTTTACAACGGAGCGATCGATCTTGTTTTCCATGCGTCGCGGTTCGTCTTCTGGCCGGTCGCGATCCGTCGTCGCGGTCGCCGCTTCCGTCGTGTTGTCCGTCATCGCCGGCGTCGCCGAGGCCCAGCAGTCGAGCCCGCCCGCGGCGAGTGCGACGAGCCCGACGCAGCTCGACAGCGTCGTCGTCACGTCGCAGAAGCGGACCGAGTACGCGCAGGACGTCCCGATCAGCATCAACGTCATCGGCGCCCGCACGCTGCAGAACCTCGGCGCGCAGAATTTCACCGACCTGATCTCGACGGTGCCGAGCCTGTCGTCGTTCCAGACCGGGCCCGGCCGCTCGCAGCTGATCATCCGCGGCATCACGACCGGCGGCATCACCGAGGACGACCCGCAGACCCAGGAGACGGTCGGGCTCTACATCGACGAGTCGCCGATCTCGGTCAACGGCTTCAATCCCGAATACGGCCTCTTCGACCTGCAACGCGTCGAGGTGCTGCGCGGACCGCAGGGCACGCTGTACGGTGCGGGCGCGATGAGCGGCGCGCTGAAGCTGGTCACGCGGAAGCCCGACCTCAACACGTTCGGCGGCAGCGTCGAAGGCGACGTCGGCCGCATCCGTTCCGGCGGCACCAGCAACGACGAGCGCGCGGTGCTGAACGTGCCGCTGATCGCCGGTCAGCTCGCGCTTCGCGCGTCGCTGTTCCACGATCGCTTCGGCGGCTACATCGACAACAGCACGACCGGCGAGAAGGATCTCAACCACAGCGATACCGAGGGCGGCCGGTTCGCGGTGCGCTATCAGCCGACCGACCGGCTGACCGTCGACGTCAGCTACTTCGGCCAGGCGACGCGCAACGGCGGCCGGCCGATCGACGAGGGCGGACTGAAGCGCAGCTACATCTCGCCCGAAGGGTCGAACTCGCAGTACCAGCTCGTCAACGCGACGGTCGACCTCGACCTCGACTTCGCCGACCTGGTGTCGTCGTCGTCCGCGTTCAAGTACGACATCACGAACCGCCGCGAACTCGACAAGACGCTGCAGCTCTTCACGCAGGACCTTCATTACCCGCTCGCCGACCAGACGCACCTGAAGGACTTCACGCAGGAGCTTCGGCTCGCGTCGAAGGACACCGGACCGTTCAAGTGGCTGGCCGGCGTCTATTTCAATCGCCGGAAGCGCGATTACGTCAATCAGTTCCCGGTCCCGGGCTTCGATGCCGAGCTGCCGGCGTTCGCATCGCCGCAGTTCGGCGCGCCGCCCGACAATCCGTTCTACGGCTACGACAACGTCGACGTCACGCAGAGCGCGCTGTTCGGCGAGGCGACCTACACGCTCGGCAAGTTCTCGCTGACAGCGGGGCTGCGCGGTTTCCACTGGGTGGAGGACTTCTTCCTGTATTCATCCGGCTTCTTCAACGGCGGCATCACGACGACCGGGCAGCGGAAGACGACGACGAACGGCTCGACGCCGAAGCTGAACGTGACGTACCGGGTCGACGAGAGCGACCTGTTGTATGTGCAGGCGGCCAAGGGCTTCCGCTTCGGAGGCATCAACCAGATCATCCCGCTCAATCTCTGCGCGTCGGAGCTCGCCGCGAACAACCTCGCGGTGCCGTCGGCCACGTACAACCCCGACAGCCTGTGGAACTACGAGCTTGGCAACAAGGCGACGCTGTTCGACGGCCGCATGACGGTCAACGCGAGCGTGTTCCTGATCCACTGGAAGAACATCCAGGCGAGCCGAAGCCTCAACTGCGGCTTCTCGTACCGCGAGAACGCGGCCGGCCTGACCAGCAAGGGCGTCGAACTCGAGACGTCGGTCCGCCCGATGCGGGGCCTGACGCTGACGCTCGGCGGCTCGTACGTCGACGCGTCGCTGAGCCAGGACGTGCCCGACCTGTCGGCGGTCAAGGGCGACCACGCGCCGTTCGTGCCGCGGCTGTCGATCAGCGCGTCCGGCGAGTACCGCTTCGCGCTCGCGCCGGGCTGGAACGGCTTCGCGTGGGCGGCGTATCAGCACGTCGGCCAGCGCACGACCGAATTCAGCCCGCTGCTGCCGCGCTATCGCCTGATGGATTCGTACAACGTCGTCAACGTGCGTGCCGGGGCGCAACAAGGACCGCTCGAGGTCTCGCTCTACGTGAAGAATCTGACCGACAGTGGCGGCGTGCTGCGCGCGCTCGCGTCGACGCCGTTCGATGCCGAAGGCGCGTACCGGATCACGCCGCGGACGATCGGCGTCACGGCGCGCTATACGTTTTGACGTCGGGCTGGAAGGGGGGGCGCCCCGAAGGGCGGACCGGGGGCGCCAACCGCGGACCCGCTGAGCGCCCACCGCGTACTATGGGCGCCTGGGCGGGCTATAGGTTTGGCCGGCGGGCTGCACGGCGGACCGCGGAGCGGCGGTCCGCGTGGACGACTCAGGCGAACTGCTTCGCCGACACCTGCTTGCCGGCCGCGAGCAGCGCCGCGCTCTGGCGGGTCAGCAGCGCGACCTGCGCCTGCATGCTTTCGAGGGCGGCCGTCGTGAACAGCAGTTCGGCCGGCGTGGTCCAGCCCGGAAAGCGGATGATGCGCAGCAGCTCCTTCAGGTCGGTCCCCTTGCCGAGGTTGGCGAGGGCGTCGCTGAGGGCCGTGATCTGCTTGTCGAGGACCGCAATGTGGTCGGTTGGCATGTCGAACTCCTGGAGAAAGAACGCGAGGCGGTCGCGCTGCCGGTCGTCATTCCGATCCGCTGACCGGCGACCGGCGCATCGTCGGCGCAGCGCCCCAACGGATCACCCACGGATCGACGGACCACGGCGGCGTTGGTCCCTGTCGATCCGGCGTCACCGGCGGTTGACACGTGTATCCGGCATCGGCATAATCCCGCGTCTTGACTCGCCCGGGTCAGACGTTCTTTGGATTGTTGCACCGAATCGCGCGCTGGTTGTCGCAGCCGATTCGCCCGCAGCGTGCTTGCACCGAACGTTTCTGGTGCGACCTTTCCAAGACAAATAGCAGTCCTGGCGCACGAGCCTTTCGCGCCGCGCGGACTCCGGTTCAGATCATCAGCGTTTCATCGAAGAGCGCCCGCCGCAATGCCAACCATCAATCAGCTCGTCCGGAAGCCCCGCGTTTCCGCGACGATCAAGAGCAAGAGTCCCGCCCTGCAGGACTGCCCGCAACGTCGTGGCGTCTGCACGCGCGTCTATACGACGACGCCGAAGAAGCCGAACTCCGCGCTCCGCAAGGTCGCGAAGGTGCGCCTGACCAACGGCTTCGAGGTCATCTCGTACATCGGCGGCGAGGGTCACAACTTGCAGGAACACTCGGTCGTGCTGATCCGCGGCGGCCGCGTGAAGGATCTGCCGGGCGTGCGCTATCACATGGTCCGCGGCTCGCTCGACACGCAAGGCGTCAAGGATCGCAAGCAGTCGCGCTCGAAGTACGGTGCCAAGCGCCCGAAGGCCGGCGCGGCGTCCAGCGCGAAGAAGTAATTCCGTCCCGGCGCGTCGCCGCCGGGTCGTTCCTCGGGCCCTTTCGTCTCGAAGGCGGTCCGTTCACGAGTAAGTGGCGTCTCCTGTGCCGCACGCCGGCACTGTCGGGACGCCGCGAAGCCCGGATGTTCGGGCTTCAACTGAAAAAGGAAAGTCATGCCACGTCGTCGCGAAGTTCCCAAGCGCGAGATCCTGCCCGACCCGAAGTTCGGCAGCGTCGATGTCACCAAGTTTTCCAACGTGATCATGCTGGCCGGCAAGAAGGCCGTGGCCGAGCGGATCATCTACGGCGCCTTCGACACGATCACGTCGAAGGGCGGCAAGGATCCGCTCGAGGTGTTCACGCTCGCGCTGTCCAACGTGCGGCCGATGGTCGAGGTCAAGAGCCGTCGGGTCGGCGGTGCCAACTACCAGGTGCCGGTCGAGGTTCGCCCCGTCCGCCGGATGGCGCTCGCGATGCGCTGGTTGCGCGAAGCCGCCGTCAAGCGGAGCGAGAAGTCGATGGCGCTCAGGCTCGCCGGCGAGTTGATGGATGCGGCCGAGGGGCGTGGCGGCGCGATGAAGAAGCGCGACGAAGTGCACCGCATGGCGGAGGCGAACAAGGCCTTTTCGCACTTCCGGTTCTAAAGGGGGTTGCTTCCGCTTCTGGCGAAGCGGTACCCCTGAATTTTACGGCGATCCCTTCGGGACGCCGTCTGTTTGTCTTCGAGGGCCCTTGCTGGCTCTCGATTTTCTCCAAGGCTGACCATCGTGGCCCGCAAAACCCCCATCGAGCGCTATCGCAACATCGGCATCTCGGCGCACATCGACGCCGGCAAGACGACGACCACCGAGCGCATCCTGTTCTATACCGGCGTCAATCACAAGATCGGCGAGGTGCACGACGGCGCCGCGACGATGGACTGGATGGAGCAGGAGCAGGAGCGCGGCATCACGATCACGTCGGCCGCGACGACGTGCTTCTGGAAGGGCATGAACGGGCTCTATCCGGAACACCGCATCAACATCATCGACACCCCGGGCCACGTCGACTTCACGATCGAGGTCGAGCGCTCGATGCGCGTGCTCGACGGCGCCTGCATGGTGTACGACTCGGTCGGCGGCGTGCAGCCGCAGTCGGAGACGGTCTGGCGCCAGGCCAACAAGTACAAGGTGCCGCGGCTCGCGTTCGTCAACAAGATGGACCGCGTCGGCGCGGACTTCTTCCGGGTCTACGACCAGATGAAGTCGCGCCTGAAGGCGAACCCGGTCGTGATGCAGATCCCGGTCGGCGCCGAGGAGGCGTTCACCGGTGTCGTCGACCTGGTGAAGATGAAGGCCATCAAGTGGGACGAGGCGTCGCAGGGCATGAAGTTCGAGTACGCCGAGATCCCGGCGAACCTGAAGGAACTGGCCGACACGTGGCACGAGAAGATGGTCGAGGCCGCGGCCGAGGCCAACGAAGAGCTGATGAACAAGTACCTCGAAGGCGAGACGCTGACCGAGGACGAGATCAAGCTCGGCATCCGCACGCGCACCATCGCCGGCGAGATCCAGCCGATGTTCTGCGGCTCGGCGTTCAAGAACAAGGGCGTCCAGGCGATGCTCGATGCGGTGCTCGACTACATGCCCGCGCCGACCGACATTCCGCCCGTCACCGGGCTCGACGACGACGACGCGCCCACCGAGCGGAAGGCCGACGACGGCGAGAAGTTCTCGGCGCTCGCGTTCAAGATCATGACCGACCCGTTCGTCGGCCAGCTCATCTTCTTCCGCGTGTATTCCGGCGTGGTCAATTCCGGCGACACGATCTACAACCCGATCAAGGGCAAGAAGGAACGCATCGGCCGCCTGCTGCAGATGCATGCGAACCAGCGCGACGAGATCAAGGAAGTGCGCGCCGGCGACATCGCTGCGGCCGTGGGTCTCAAGGACGCGACGACCGGCGACACGCTGTGCGATCCGAACGCGCTGATCACGCTCGAACGGATGATCTTCCCGGAGCCGGTGATCTCGCAGGCGGTCGAGCCGAAGACGAAGGTCGACCAGGAGAAGATGGGCATCGCGCTCAATCGTCTCGCGCAGGAAGACCCGTCGTTCCGCGTCAAGACCGACCAGGAGTCGGGCCAGACGATCATCTCCGGGATGGGCGAGCTGCACCTGGAAATCCTGGTCGACCGCATGCGCCGCGAGTTCGGCGTCGAGGCCACCGTCGGCAAGCCGCAGGTCGCGTATCGCGAGACGATCCGCAAGACGTGCGAAGAGATCGAGGGCAAGTTCGTCAAGCAGTCGGGCGGACGCGGGCAGTACGGTCACGTGGTGCTGAAGATCGAGCCGCAGCCGCCGGGCAAGGGTTTCGAGTTCGTCGATGCGATCAAGGGCGGCGTCGTGCCGCGCGAGTACATCCCCGCCGTCGAGAAAGGCGTCGTCGAGACGCTGACGTCGGGCGTGATGGCCGGCTATCCGGTGGTGGATGTCAAGGTGACGCTGTTCTTCGGCTCGTACCACGACGTGGACTCGAACGAGAATGCGTTCAAGATGGCCGCGTCGATGGCGTTCAAGGACGGCTGCCGGAAGGCGAGCCCGGTGCTGCTCGAGCCGATGATGGCCGTCGAGGTCGAGACGCCCGAAGAGAAGATGGGCGACGTGATGGGCGACCTGTCGAGCCGTCGCGGAATGATCCAGGGCATGGACGATATCGCGGGTGGCGGCGGCAAGACGGTGCGCGCCGAGGTGCCGCTGGCTGAAATGTTCGGCTACTCGACGACGCTGCGTTCGCTGACCCAGGGCCGCGCGACGTACACGATGGAATTCAAGCACTACGCCGAAGCGCCGAAGGCGGTCGCCGAAGCGGTGATCTCCCAGAAGGCGAAGTGACATCGCGGCACGCCGCGATGTCGCCCGCGCAGGCGGGGGGCCGGTGTCTTTCATGTTTTTCTTATTGAGCTGAGCAAATGGCAAAGAGCAAATTCGAACGGACCAAGCCGCACGTGAACGTGGGGACGATCG
>CAXTDA010000086.1:0-11706 GCA_964242935.1 uncultured Burkholderiaceae bacterium
CGCCATTCGATCTTCTGCATCCTGCCGCCCGACCTGCTGCACCGGATCGCGGACAACGGCTCCGCGGCGCAACGCAGCTGGGCGCTGCAGACGCTCGACAGCGACCACGGCATGCGGCTGATGCGGGCGACCTACCAGCTGATGGAGACCGGGGCGCACAAGGCGTTGCTGATGGCGTCGCCGCCGATCAAGCAGCGCACGGTCTACGACGGCCGCAAGGCCGAGGTGCTGCCCGGCATCCCGATCCGCATGGAAGGCAGCGGGCCGGTCGACGATATCGCGGTCAACGAGGCGTACGACGGGCTCGGCGCGACGTTCGACTTCTACCAGCAGGCCTATGCGCGGAACTCGATCGACGACGAGGGGCTGCATCTCGATGCGACGGTCCACTACAAGGTCGGCTACGACAACGCGTTCTGGAACGGGCAGCAGATGGTGTTCGGCGACGGCGACGGCGAGCTCTTCAACCGCTTCACGATCGCGGTCGACGTCATCGGCCACGAGCTGACGCACGGCGTCACCGGCGACGAGGTCAACCTCGTCTACCTCGGCCAGTCGGGCGCCCTGAACGAATCGGTGTCGGACGTCTTCGGGTCGCTGGTCAAGCAGTTCCAGCTGAAGCAGACGGCCGACCAGGCCGACTGGCTGATCGGCGCCGGCCTGCTGACGAAGAACGTCAACGGCGTCGCGCTCCGCTCGATGAAGGCGCCGGGCACGGCGTTCGACGATCCGGTGCTCGGCATGGACGACCAGCCGGCGCACATGAAGGACTTCGTGCACACGTCGGCCGACAGCGGCGGCGTGCACACCAACTCCGGCATCCCGAATCGCGCGTTCTATCTCGTCGCGACCAACCTCGGCGGCAACGCGTGGGAGAAGGCCGGACGGATCTGGTACGAGACCGTCCGCGACAAGCAGTTGAAGAAGACGGCCGACTTCAAGATGTTCGCGCAGCGCACCGTGATCAACGCCGCGCATCTGTTCGGCGCGGTCGAGAAGGCGGCCGTGCTCGACGCCTGGAAGCAGGTCGGCGTGAAGGCGAGCAACTGACCCGATGCGCATCGAGTACAGCGTCGATGGCGGGCTCGCCGCGTTCCCCGGACTCGCACGGCCGACATCGATCGACGTCGACGGCCTGCCGGAGGCCGACGCGAGCCGGCTTCGCGAGCTCGTCGATCGCAGCCGCTTCTTCGACCGCGCGGACCCGGCCGCGGCGGCAGGCGGTCGGGGCCGGTGGGGCGGGGCGAGGCGGACCTCGACGCGCTGGTCGACCTGTTGCGCCGGCTGCGCAGCAGCGCACGGAACCGCTGAGACGTCAGCCGGCGTCCGACGCGTGTTGCGATGACGTTCCGATGGGTCGCGGACCGGGGTTGATCGATCGTGTCGCCTTTGTCCCGAGGAGCCGACCATGCCGCGTGGCGACAAGTCGAAGTACACCGACAAGCAGGACCGGAAGGCCGAGCACATCGCCGAGAGCTACGAGCAGCGCGGCGTCCCCGAGAAGGAAGCCGAGCGGCGCGCGTGGGCGACGGTCAACAAGGACGACGGGGGCGGGAAGAAGTCGGGCTCCGGGCGGGGCGTCGATACCGGGCACCCGGCCGCGCACAAGGGCGGCGAGCTGGGTGGCGCCGCATCGGCGCATCGATCGGCTGCAGACCGGTCGGCGTCCGCGAAGAAGGCCGCGGCGACGCGAAAGCGCAACGCGGCGAACGCCTGACCGCAGCACCGCCACGAAGGAGACCCCATGCCCGACGACGATCCGGAGCCACCGTTCCGAAGCAGCCGCCCGCACCCGCCGGCCGAGCTCGCGACCACCGATGTGATGCTCGCCGATCCGATGTCGAGCTGCGTGTCCGGCACGACGGTCGTGGTCACCGGCGGCAAGCCGTTCATCTGATTGCCGGACCTCGATGACGAGCGGGTCCTGGCCGAGACCCGCGCCTGGGTCGTCCGCGCGGTGCTCGGCCTCGACCTCTGTCCGTTCGCGAAGGGGCCGCACGCGAAGGACCGCATCCGCTACGTCGTCAGCGACGCGTCGACGACCGCCGCGCTCGCCGAAGCGCTCGCTGCCGAGCTCGATCGGCTGGTCCGCACCGACGAGCGCGAAGTCGAGACCACGCTGCTGATCCACCCGCACGTCCTCGTCGACTTCGGCGCGTTCAACGACTTCCTCGACGACGCGGACGCCGTGATCGACGGGCTCGGGCTCGACGGCATCGTGCAGATCGCGAGCTTCCATCCCGACTATCGTTTTGCGGGCACTGCGCCGGACGACATCGGCAACGCAACCAACCGTTCACCGTACCCGGTCCTGCAGTTGCTGCGGGAGAGCAGCATCGAACGCGCCGTGGAGGCCGTGCCCGACCCCGAGACGATCTATGCGAAGAACATCGCGACGCTGGAGTGGCTCGGCAAGACAGCTTGGGCCGAGTTGCGCGCTGCCTGCCGGGACGACGCGGACCAAGAGCCCCGTCGTTCCCGCGAAGGCAGAAACCCGGCGTCGTGATCGGGAGCGCGCCGAGGCAACGACACGGGTTCCCGCGTGCGCGGGAACGACGGAATCGGGCGGGTCGCCCTTCCCGATCTCGTCGTCCCCGCCACTGCCCGGGGCCACGGTGATGGGGAAACCAGGCACATGCGCCGCCCACCCCCGCCGTCGCCCGGGGGCGACAGCGGAGCGGCGTGCGATCCTCGCACCGTCCGCGAGAACCTCCCGACATCGAACAGGAGAAACGGCCATGAACGACGTGCGGCGCACTGGAAGGAAGCTGCGATGAAGACCCGACGACTCGGCACCACCGGCCTCCGCGTCTCGCCGATCTGTCTCGGCTGCATGACGTACGGGGTGCCCGACCGCGGCAACCATCCGTGGACGCTCGACGAGGAGAGCAGCCGGCCGATGATCCAGCGCGCCCTCGAGCTCGGCATCAACTTCTTCGACACCGCGAACACGTATTCGGACGGCACGTCCGAGGAGATCGTCGGCCGCGCGCTCCGCGACTTCGCACGTCGCGACGAGGTCGTGATCGCGACGAAGGTGTTCTTCCCGATGCACAAGGCGCCCAACATCGGCGGCCTGTCGCGAAAGGCGATCTTCACCGAGATCGACCACAGCCTGCGGCGGCTCGGCACCGACTACGTCGACCTGTACCAGATCCATCGCTGGGACTACGCGACGCCGATCGAGGAGACGCTCGAGGCGTTGCACGACGTGGTCAAGGCCGGGAAGGTGCGCTACATCGGCGCGTCGTCGATGTTCGCGTGGCAGTTCGCGAAGGCGCTCGCGATTGCCGAGCGACGCGGCTGGACGCGTTTCTCGACGATGCAGAACCACCTGAATCTGCTCAACCGCGAAGAGGAGCGCGAGATGCTGCCGCTTTGCGCGGACCAGGGGATCGGCGTCATCCCGTGGAGCCCGCTCGCCCGAGGACGCCTGACGCGCGACTGGGACGCGACCAGCGCACGGAGCGAGACCGACGAGTTCGGCCGCACGCTGTACCTGCCGCACACGGCGGACGCGGACCGGCGGGTCGTCGAGGCCCTGGGGCAGGTGGCGCGCGAGCGCGGCGTCGCGCGCGCGCAGATCGCGCTCGCATGGGTGATGCGGTCGCAGGCGGTGACGGCGCCGATCGTCGGCGCGACGAAGATGCAGCATCTCGACGACGCGGTCGCCGCGCTGTCGATTCGCCTCACCGACGAGGAGGTCGCCGCGTTGCAGGCGCCGTATGTCCCGCACGAGGTGTCGGGCTTCAAGTAGCCCGCGGCTACCGCAGCAACGCGTCGAGCAGCGCCCGGTGGAAGCGCGCCGGCTCCTGGATCTGCGGCGCGTGGCCGAGGCCTTCGAACTCGATCAGCCGACCGTTCGCGAGACGCGCGACCACCTCCTTGCCGAGCAGGTCGTAGCGACCGAGCCGCGCCTTGACTTCCGGCGGCGCGACGTCGCTGCCGATTGCCGTCGTGTCCGCGGTGCCGATCATCAGCACCACCGGCATCTTCAGCAGCGGCATCTCGTAGATCACCGGCTGCGTGAAGATCATGTCGTAGATCAGTGCCGAGTTCCACGCGACGAGGCGATGGCCGGGTCCCGCGTTCAACCCCGCGAGCATCGCGACCCAGCGCTCGTACTCGGGCTTCCATTGCCCGACGTAGTAGGTCGTCTTCTCGTAAGCCCGGACGCTGTCGGCGGTCAGCTTCAGCTCGCGCTCGTTCCACTGGTCGACGCTGCGGCTCGGTACGCCGAGCGCCTTCCAGTCCTCGAGGCCGATCGGGTTGACGAGGACGACCTGGTCGACGAGGTCCGGATACGTCAACGCGAACCGCGTCGCGAGCATGCCGCCGGTGGAGTGCGCGACGAGGATCACACGGCCCACGTCGGCCTGCTTCAGCAACGCCGCGGTGTTCGCGGCGAGCTGCTGGAACGTGTACTGGTAGTGCTCGGGCTTGGTCGACGCGCAGAAGCCGATCTGGTCGGGCACGACGACCCGGTAGCCCGCGGTAGTCAGCACATCGATCGAGGCTTCCCACGTCGCGCCGCAGAAGTTCTTGCCGTGCATCAGCACGACGGTGCGGCCATTGGCGGCGCCCGTCGGTGCGACGTCCATGTACGCCATCCGCATCGATGCGTGCTGCGAGTCGAAGGCGAAGTGCTGCAGCCGATATGGATAGGCGAAGCCTTCGAGTTCGGGGCCGTAGGTCGGTACGGGGTCGACGGCAGCGACTGCGCTCGCGATCGGCAGGAGACCGCAAAGAACGAAAAAGAGACGAGCGACCAACGAAGGACCTCGAGGCGATCTGGGGACGGCAAGTATCCGCCCGATCGATCGCGCGCCGGTGCTATCGTCCCGTCCGGCTGCCGTCGCCTGCCGCACGCGCCCTCCGGGCACATCGACACGCGACTCAATCCAGCGCGGGTCTACGGTTTCTTCGACGAGCTCCGGATCCTGAACCGCCTCGGCGGCTGCCCGGTTCCGGCGGTCCTCGGCCTGGAAGACCCCACGTTCGGCTTCGCCTCGATGCCGGAACCTGACCGCCGCAGGCGCTACATGGCCAGCCGACTCTCGCTATCCGATCTCGGCAAGGCACTGCTCGAAAGCAAGGACGACTTCGCCCGCCACAACCCGATACATCGCTGGTGGGGCGGAACGCTGTTGACCAATGCCAACCTGTGGCGATGGGATGCGCCACGGCAGCGGCTCGTCCCGCCCGCCTGACGAATCCAGCTACTTCATCCGGATCGGCGTCCCGCGATCGACCGGCACGACGGTGATGCTGTTCTTCGGCGACCCTTCGATGACGCGATCCGAATAGGTCAGGTAGACCAGCGTGTTGCGCGTCTTGTCGACCATGCGCACGACGCGCAGCTTCTTGAACAGGATCGACTGCCGTTCGGTCAGCACCTCCTCCTGCGTCGGCACCGCATCGCGAAATGCGATCGGGCCGGTCTGCCGGCACGCGATCGATGCCTCGGCCTTGTCCTCGGCGATGCCGATCGCGCCCTTGATGCCACCGGTCTTCGCGCGCGACAGGTAGCACGTGACGCCGTCGACCTTCGGATCGTCGTAGGCATCGACCACGATCTTGTGGTCGGGGCCGATCAGCTTGAAGACGGTATCGACCGAGCCGATCGACTCGGCCTGTACGTTCATCGTCGCGAGCGCGAGCGCCGCCAGGCAGAACAGTCTGTTCATGCGGGTTCTCCTGGCAGCTTCATGCGGTCGGTCGCGAGCAGTGCGCATCGATCAATAGGCGCGCACGGCGACCCGACGCACCGGACGATGATGCGGCCGATGATGGACGTGGCGATGATGGACGACGCGATGATTCCGCGCATGGACGCCGTCGTGGCGTGCCGGAGCGGCGGAGGCGTCGACGGACGCAACGAGCGCGAGACCCGCGAAGGCGATGGCGGCGAACGTCTTGTTGATGATGGACATGGCAGTGTTCCTCGATGATGGACGGTTGTGCGTACCCCGACTCAACGGGGCAGCACCACTTCCCGTGGACACGCCGATCGCGATCTTCGATACCGCTCGTCGGCGCCGGGCGGCAGGTCGGACAATGGTCGACTGTCTGACATCTGGGACTGGTCGTCCTTGCTACGTTGCCATCGCCCATGAACGACGGTCCTCCATCGCCGCAGATTCCCCCAGCGGATCCACCACCGTATCGCAGCGGGTACCGCGACGGATTTCGCGACGGCTTCGGCGAGGCCGGGTCGCAGAAGCAGCAAGAAGCGAAGAAGAAGGAAGAGGGTGAAGGCGGCGACAAGGACGACGCCGGGAAGGACGCCAAGAAGGACGACGACAAGCAGGGCGGCAAGGAGGACGGCAAGCCGCCGCTCTACAAGCGTTCGTTCGCCGTCGCGGCGATCCTGCTGGTGGTCCTCGCGATCCTGATCGGGGGCATCGTCTTCTGGCGGCATTCGAAGCATCACGAGACCACCGACGACGCGTTCATCGACGGTCAGGCGAGCCAGGTCGCGGCGCAGGTCGCGGGCCGCGTGACGAAGCTCCACGTCACCGACAACCAGCACGTGAACGTCGGCGATCCCCTCGTCGACATCGACTCGCGCGACAACGACGCGCGGCTCGCGCAGGCCCGCGGTCAACTGGCGCAGGCCGAGGGCCAGGTCGAGGAAGCCGCGGCGCAGGTCGCGGTCCGGCGCGCGGCCGTCGCCGAGAGCGAAGCGAACGGACGCCAGGCCGAGGCCGAACTGACGAAGGCGATCCAGGACCTCGCGCGTTATCGCGACGTCAATCCCGATGCGGTCGCCCGCCAGCAGGTCGACGCGGCGGTGTCGAGCGAGCGGACCGCGCGCGCGAAGCGCGACTCGGCGCGGATGAGCGTGCGGTCCGCGAGGGCCCAGGTCGATGCGGCGCTCGCGCAGGTCCGCTCCGGCCAGGCGCAGGTCGCCGCGTCGCGGGCCAACGTCGATGCGGCCTCGCTGCAGAACTCGTACACGCATGTGGTCGCGCCGATCGCCGGACGCGTCTCGCGCCGCACCGTCGAGCCGGGCAACGTGATCAACGTCGGGCAGAACCTGATGGCGCTGGTCGGCGACGCGTTGTGGGTCACGGCGAACTACAAGGAGACCCAGCTGACCGAGATGAAGCCGGGGCAGTCGGTCGAGATCGTCGTCGACGCGTATCCCGACGTCACGTTCCGCGGCCACGTCGACAGCATCCAGCGCGCGACCGGCGCGTACTTCAGCATGCTGCCTGCCGAGAACGCGACCGGCAACTACGTCAAGGTCGTACAGCGGGTGCCGGTCAAGATCGTGTTCGACGACGACCGCTTCAAGGACTACACGATCGGTCCCGGCATGTCGGTCACGCCGACCGTCACGCTGCCCTGACGTCGTGGCCGACGCCTCCCTCCCGCGATCGGCCGCCGGCGACCGCAACCCGTGGCTGATCGCGGTCGTGGTGTCGATCGCGACGTTCATGGAAGTGCTCGACACGACCATCGCGAACGTGTCGCTGCGTCACATCGCGGGATCGCTCGGCGCGAGCCAGGACGAGAGCACGTGGATCCTGACGAGCTACCTGATCTCGAACGCGATCATCCTGCCGATCAGCGGCTGGCTGTCGCAGCTGATCGGCCGGAAGCGCTTCTACATGATCTGCGTCGGCCTGTTCACGATCAGTTCGTTCCTCTGCGCGTTCGCACCGAACCTCGGGTTGATGATCGTGTTCCGCGTGCTGCAGGGGATCGGCGGCGGCGGTCTCGCGCCGACGGAGCAGTCGATCTTCGCCGACTCGTTCGCGCCGGCGAAGCGCGCGGCCGCGTTCGCGCTGTACGGCGTGACCGTGATTGTCGCGCCCGCGGTCGGGCCGCTCCTCGGCGGCTGGCTCACCGAGACGTATTCGTGGCACTGGATCTTCCTGATCAACCTGCCGATCGGCCTGCTGTCGCTGACGTTGATCTTCTTCCTCGTCGACGAGCCGCAGGCGGTGAAGGACGACACGAAGCGGTTCCGCGCGAACTTCATCCCCGACTGGCTCGGCTTCGTGCTCGCCGCGCTGACCTTCGGCTGTCTGCAGGTCGTGCTCGACCGCTTCCAGCAGGACGACGGCTTCGCATCGCTCCCGATCACGCTGTTCTTCACGACCTGCGTCTTCTCGGCCGGCGCGCTGGTCTGGTGGGAGCTCGGCCATCCGCAGCCGGTCTTCGACGTCCGGCTGTTCCGGTACCGGTCCTTCGCGACCGCCTGCCTGCTGATGTTCCTGCTCGGCTTCACGCTCTACAGCACGACGCAGCTGATCCCGCAGCTCGCGCAGACGCTGCTCGGCTACAACGCGCTCGAGGCCGGCAAGTCGCTCGCGCTCGGTGGCTTCGCGGCCGCGGCGATGATGCCGATCGCCGGCATCGTCGGAAAGAAGATCCCCGGCAAGTACCTGCTGCTGGTCGCGTTCGTCGTCACCGGCTTCGCGTTCCTGCACACGGCTCGCCTGAACCTGCAGATCGGCCTGATCGACCTGTCGATGGCGCGCGTTTACCAGAGCATCGCGTTGCCGTTCCTGTTCGTCACGCTGACGACCGCGGGCTACGTCGGCATCCCGCCCGAGAAGAACGGCGACGCGTCGGCGATCATCAACCTGATGCGGAACCTCGGCGGCAGCGTCGGCGTGTCGGTCGCGACCACCGCGCTCGCGTGGCGGACGCAGGTCCATCACGCCCGGCTCGCCGAGCACGTGTCGAGCTACGACGTCGGCCCCGGCTCGTTCGCCGGTACCGGCCTCGCGGCCGCGCAGGGGATGGTGCAGGTCCAGGCGCAGTCGCTCAGCTACTTCGACGTGTTCTGGCTGTTCGGCGTCGCGGCGCTGGTCGTGGCGCCGTTCGCGCTGATCCTGAAGACCCCGCCGAAGGGAGCCGAAGGTGCGCACTGAGTCACGGGTCCGTCGGTCATGGGCCAGCGGCCTGTCGATCGCGATCCTCTGCGCCGGATGCACGGTCGGCCCCGAGCCGCGGAAGCCCGACGTCGACGTACCCGAAGCATGGGCCGCATCGCGCGATCGATCGATCGCCACCGACCTGCCGAGCCGCGTCGTCGCCGGCCCGGCCGATGCGGGTCGCTGGTGGTCGGTGTTCCGCGATCCGGTCCTCGACCGGTTGATCGACGACGCGATGGCGCAGAGCCTCGACGTGCAGACGGCGGGGCTCCGGATCGCCGAGGCGAGGGCGCAACGCGATGCGGAGGCGGGAGCGTATGACCCGACGGTCGGCGCGACTGTCGCCGCCGCGCGCTTTCGCACCGGTGCCGGCGGGATCGGCCAGGCGCTCGGCGGCGGCGCCGCGTCATCGTCGGGCGCGTCGAGCGCGTCGTCGAGCGGATCGGGCGGACCGTCGAGCGACTCCGGCGTCATCGCGAGCAACCTGTTCCAGGTCGGCTTCGACGCGACGTGGGAGCCCGACCTCTTCGGTCGCGTCCGTCGCAGCGTGCAGGCGGCCGACGCGGACGTCCGCTCGTCCGAGGCACGGCGCGACGACGCGATGGTCTCGCTCGCGGCGGAGATCGCGCGGGCCTACGTGACGCTGCGCGGCGCCGAGCGGCAGCGCGCGATCACGCTCGCCGACATCGGGTCGCAGGAGCGCCTGCGCGACCTGATCGCCTCACGCAACCGCGCCGGGCTCGCGCCGTCGTCCGACGTCGCGACCCAGCGCGTGCAGGTCTCCGCGGCCCGTGCGCGCCTGCCGCAGATCGAGCAGGGCATCGCGACCAATCGCAACCGGCTCGCGCTGCTGCTCGCGTTGCCGCCGGGCAGCCTCGACGAGCGGCTCGGCGAACGGACCTTGCCCGCGTTGCCGCCGGAGGTTCCGGTCGGATTGCCGGGCGACCTGCTGCGTCGTCGGCCCGACGTGCGCGCCCGCGAAGCCGACGTCGACGCGGCGACGGCGCGGATCGGCGTCGCGACCGCGGCGTTGTTCCCGCGCGTACGCTTCGGCGCCGTCGGCTCGCTGTCGTCGAACCGGACCAACGAGCTGTTCGACTGGAGCTCGCGCTTCGGGCTCGTCGGCGCGGCGCTGACGATCCCGATCTTCCAGGGCGGCCAGTTGCGCTCGCAGGTCGCGATCGCGGACCTCCGCGCGCAGGAAGCGGTGCTGGCCTATCGGCAGACGGTGCTCGGCGCGTTCCACGATGCGGACAACGCGATGACCACGTATGCGGAGGAGCAACGCCGCGCGGTCGCGCTCGACCAGCAGCTCGACGAGAGCCGTCACGGTCGTGACCTCGCGCGCGACCGCTACACGAGCGGCCTCGGCGCGTACATCGAGGTGCTCAACGCCGAGCACCAGGCGAACCAGGCGGAGCTCGATCTCGCGCGGAGCGCCGTCGACGCGTCGACCGATCTCGTCGCGCTGTTCAAGGCGCTCGGCGGCGGCTGGGGAGGCGCGGACGCCGGTCGATAGCGACGTCGCGGTCGTTCGCTTATCCTCGTCGGGGATGGCCTACCTCCTCGCGCTCGACCAGGGCACGTCCAGCTCGCGGGGCATCGTCTTCGATCGCGGCGGGCGCATCGTCGCGATCGCGCAGCGCGAGCTCCGGCAGTTCTATCCGCAGCCGGGCTGGGTCGAGCACGACCCGCTCGAGGTCTGGGCCGACCAGCTCGCCACCGCACGCGAGGTCCTCGCGAAGGCGGGCATCGAGGCGGCCGACGTCGATGCCGTCGGCATCGCGAACCAGCGCGAGACGACGGTGCTGTGGGACCGGCGGACCGGCGAGCCGCTGTCGCGCGCGATCGTGTGGCAGGACCGCCGTTCCGAGGACCTGTGCGCCCGGCTGCGGGCGGACGGGATGGCCGACACGATCCGCGACAAGACCGGTCTCGTCATCGATCCGTACTTCTCGGGCACGAAGCTGCGCTGGCTGCTCGACCATGTCCCGGACGCGCGGCGCCGTGCCGAGCGCGGCGAGCTCGCGTTCGGCACGATCGACAGCTGGCTGATCTGGCAGCTGACGAAGGGCCGCGTGCACGTGACCGACGTCAGCAACGCGTCGCGGACGATGCTGTTCGACATCCGCGCGAACCGCTGGGACGCCGCGTTGCTCGACGCGCTCGACATCCCGGCGTCGCTGCTTCCGGACGTCCGGCCGTCGAGTGGCCGCTTCGCGGATCTCGACGCCGAGTGGCTCGGCCGCGCGCTGCCGATCGGCGGGGTCGCGGGCGACCAGCAGGCCGCGCTGTTCGGCCAGGCGTGCTTCGCGGCCGGCATGGCGAAGAACACGTACGGCACCGGCTGCTTCCTGCTGATGCATACCGGCCGCTCGTTCGAGACGTCGCAAAACGGGCTCGTCACGACCAGCGCCGCACAGCGCGACGCGACGCCGCTCTTCGCGATGGAGGGCAGCGTCTTCGTCGGCGGCGCGGTCGTGCAGTGGCTCCGCGACGGCCTGAAGGCGATCGAAGGCAGCGCGCACGTGCAGGCGCTCGCCGAGACGGTCCCCGACGCCGGCGGCGTGATGATGGTCCCGGCGTTCACCGGCCTCGGCGCGCCGTACTGGGACGCGGACGCGCGCGGGACGCTGACCGGACTCACGCGCGGCACGACGGTCGCGCACATCGCGCGCGCCGCGCTCGAGAGCATCGCGTACCAGAGCGCCGCGCTGCTGCAGGCGATGAGTCGCGACGTCGTCGCGGCGGGGGGGCCGCCGCGGCCCCGGCGGGGCGGCGACCGCGGCGGCGGCGGCACCCGCCAGCGGCAGCC
>CAXTDA010000087.1:0-11697 GCA_964242935.1 uncultured Burkholderiaceae bacterium
GTGGCGGCTGTCGTTCACGCCCGAAGCGGACTTCGTCGCCGCGCATCTGCCGTGGCAGGCGGCCGCGACGCTGCTCGCCGGGCTGCTCGTCACGGCGCTGTCGGTCAACGCCCTGCGGCTCGCGCGGCGACGCGGCCGCGAGGTCGCCGAAGCGAACGCGGCGCTCCGCGGCGAGGTGGTGCAACGCGAACGCGCGGTCCTCGCCGCCGAGGACGCGAGCCGCAGCAAGTCGACGTTCCTCGCGCACATGAGCCACGAGATCCGTACGCCAATGAACGCGATCCTCGGGTACGCGCAGCTTCTGCGCCGCGACCAGCGCCTCGAACCCGACCAGCGCGACGCCGTGAACACCATCGTCACGAGCGGCAGCCATCTGATCGACCAGATCAACGAGGTGCTCGACTACTCGCGGATCGAGAGCGGCTCGGCGACGCTGCATCCGTCCGACTTCGACCTCGACGCGATGCTGGGCGAGCTCGCCCGGCTGTTCGGGCCGCGCTGTCACGAGAAGCGCCTCGCGCTCCGGATCCTGCCTCGTGAACCGGGGACCGCCGGCCGGGTGCACGGCGACCGTTCGAAGCTGCAGCAGGTCCTCATCAACCTGCTCGGCAACGCCGTCCGCTTCACGGCCGTCGGCGAGGTCGCGTTGCGCACCGCGACGACCGCCGCCGGACTGCATCGCTTCGAGGTGATCGACACCGGACCCGGCATCGAGGCCGACGTCATCGAGCGGGTGTTCGAACCGTTCTTCCAGGCGGCGAGCACACCGATCGACGAAGCGGGTTCGGGGCTCGGACTCGCGATTGCGCGAAAGCACGCGGAACTGCTCGGCGGGACGCTGCAGGCGGCTTCCGAGCCCGGCGCCGGCTCGGTCTTCGTGCTGACGGTGCCCCTGCAGTCCTGCGTGGACGTGGCGGCCGACGCTCGACCCGGAGCGGAGGACAGCTGGCACCTCGAAGGCGATCGACCGCTTGCGGTGGTCGTCGTCGACGATTCCCGCACGAATCGCGACGTGCTCGTCGGCCTGCTGCGACAGGCCGGTGTGGACGCGGCGGCCGAGGGCGACCCGTCGGGGTTGATCGGGCGACCGCGGTCCGGTCCCGTCGATGTCGTGTTCGTCGACATCCGCATGCCGGGTACGGACGGCTTCGAGTTGCTCTCGCGCCTCCGGCGACAAGTGGCGGTCCCGCCGCCGGTCGTCGCGTACACGACGGCTGTCTTCGACGAGGACCGCGCGAGGCTCCGCGAGGCCGGCTTCGCCGCGGTGGTCGGCAAGCCGCTGGACGTCGCCGAGCTGTTCGCGACCCTCGCGCGCGTCAGCGGGCGGTCTTTCGCGCGGGGTCATCTCGCCGACCGGGACGCGGTCGAATCCGTCGACCACGACACCGACGACTTCCGTGCGTTGCGGATCGCGCCGGACCTGCATCGCCGCATGATGACGGCCGCCGAGCTGCACAGCGCGACGGTCCTCAAGTCGTGCCTCGCCGAACTCGAGACGCTCGGCCCCGTCGAGGCGCGGTTCGTCCGGCGCCTGCGAGGCCACCTGCGGGCCTACGACATGGTCGCGATCACGCGGGCGCTGTCCGGCATCCCCGAGGCAACCGAAGCGTCCACCGAGCGAGGGAACCCATGACGCGGATCCTGATCGCCGACGACGAACCGACGAACCTGCAGTTGCTCGTCGACGCGCTCGAACCGGAGGGCCACGAGGTCTTCGCCGTTGCCAACGGCCGCCGGGCGCTCGAACTGTGCGAGCGGATCCGGCCGGACCTGATCCTGCTCGACGTGATGATGGACGGCCTCGACGGCATCTCGGTCTGTCGCACGCTGAAGACGATGCCGTCGATGGTCGACGTGCCGGTGGTCTTCATCACCGGCGTCACGGACTGGGAACGGATCCTCGACGGTTTCGAGGCCGGCGGCGCGGACTATCTCGTCAAGCCCTTCAGGACGAAGGAAGTCCTCGTTCGCATCGCGCATCACCTGCGCCTCGCACAGGTCACGCTGACGCTCGCGCAACGCAATGCCGAACTCGAACGGCGCATGGTGGAACTGGACGCCGCCCATCGTTCGCTGCTCGACGAGACCGAACGCCGGCGCGACACCGAACGCCGCCTGCGGACCGTCGACGACGAACTGAACGCGCTCGCCGGACGCGAGGCGGCCCGATGGGGCATCGACGGATTCATCGGCCGCAGCGATGCCACCGCCGCAGTGCTCGCCGACATCCGCCAACTGCATCGCAGCGCGAACATCAACGTGCTGATCAACGGCGAGTCGGGCACCGGCAAGGAACTCGTCGCGCGCGCCATCCACTTCGGCAGCGGCCGGGCGCATCGGCCGTTCGTCGCGGTCAACTGCGTGGCCATCGGCGCGGAACTCGCGGAGTCGATCTTCTTCGGTCATGCGCGGGGCGCGTTCACCGGCGCGGCCAGCGATCACAAGGGACACTTCGAACTGGCCAACGGCGGAACGCTGTTCCTGGACGAGATCGGCGACATGCCGATCGGCTTGCAGCCGAAGCTGCTGCGCGTCCTCGAGGACGGCATCGTGCGCCCGGTCGGTGGTCGCCGGGACATCCGCACCGATGTCCGCATCGTGGCCGCGACCAACGCCGATCTCGGCGCGAAGATCGCGGCGGGCCGCTTCCGCGAGGACCTGTTCTATCGCCTGGCGCGCTATCAGATCACCGTGCCGCCGCTCCGCGAGCGGCCACAGGACATCGTCCTGCTCGCACGGCACTTCGTCGAGCGCTTCGCGGCCGAGATGGGCGTCCTGCCGCCGTCGCTCACCGCGACGGCGCTCGAAGCGCTCGAGGCCCATCGGTTTCCGGGCAACGTCCGCGAACTGCGCAACGTGATCGAGCGCGCGTTGATCCGTTCGTCCGGCCGCTCGATCCGGCCCGAGCATCTCGGTCTTGCGGTCGACGCCGGCAGCGAAGCGCGGCCGCCGGTCGCGACATCGCCCGGCGGCGATCCACCGCTCGACGACGGGGTACCGCTCAACCTCAAGAAGGCGGAGGCGGTCCTGATGCAGCGCGCGCTGCGGAAGGCGGACGGCAACGTGAGCGAAGCGGCGCGGTTGCTCGGCGTGCATCGCTCGCGGCTCTATCGGGCGTTCGACTGACGCGAGGCGCGCGAGACGGCCCGTCGTCCGTTCGGACACGACGCGGCTCAAGGTCGCCGCGGTTCGGCCGATAGGCCCTGAGAAGCACCCACGCCACGGAGAACCGCATGACCGACGAGACGAAGAAGTACCGCCTGCTCACCCGCAGCGACATGGACGGTCTGGTGTGCGCCGTGCTGCTGAAGGAGATGGGGATGCTGGGCGGGATCGTCTTCCTGCACCCGAAGGACGTGCAGGACGGCAAGGTCGCCGTGACCGCCGACGACATCATCACGAACCTGCCGTACGTGCCCGGCTGCGGGCTCTGCTTCGACCATCACGCGAGCGAGGCGGTCCGCAACAGCGGCACGCCGACGCCCAACTACATTCTCGAGCCCGAGGCGAAGTCGGCCGCGCGCGTCGTCTACGACTACTACGGCGGCAAGGCGCGCTTCCCGAAGATCAGCGACGAGATGATGGAGGCGGTCGACAAGGCCGACTCGGCCGCCTTCGATGCCGCCGACGTGCTCGATCCGAAAGGCTGGGCACTGCTGTCGTTCCTGATGGACGCCCGCACCGGCCTCGGCCGCTTCCGCGAGTTCCGCGTCAGCAACTATCAGTTGATGATGATGCTGATCGACTGCTGCCGCGACCTCGGCATCGACGGCATCCTCGCGCTGCCCGACGTCAAGGAACGGGTCGACCTGTTCTTCGCGCAGCACGAGCTGTTCCGCGCGCAGATCCGCCGCGTCGCGGAGGTCCGCGGCAACCTGGTCGTGCTCGACCTGCGCGACGAAGAGACGATCCACGCGGGCAACCGGTTCGTCGTGTACGCGATGTACCCGCAGTGCGACATCAGCCTGCACGTGATGTGGGGCCGCGAGAAGCTGAACACCGTGTACACGGTCGGCAAGTCGATCTTCGATCGCGGCAACCGCGTGGACATCGGCCTGCTGATGCTCGGCCACGGCGGCGGCGGACACCCCGCGGCCGGGACCTGCCAGGGCGCGAACGACGGCGCGGACGCGATGAAGGACGAGCTGATCGAGCAGATCCTCGCGTTGTCGGGGGTCGAGACGGCGACGTCGTGATGCATTCGTCGTAGCGGCGCGAGCCGCGACGGCGAAACGACGCTGGGTCCCCGCCTTCGCGGGGACGACGACGAGAGATTGTGCGACTGGCGGAGAAGTACCTGGGCGTGCACTGCGACATCGCGGTCTCGATGTCGTATAACGCGGCGATGACCGCCTCCAACCACGACATGCCGACCGCGCCGATCGAGCCGATGCTCGCGAAGATCGCGACCGCGCTGCCGACCGAGCCCGGCTTCCTGTTCGAGCCGAAGTGGGACGGCTTCCGCGCGATCGTGTTCCGCAACGGCGACGAGACGCTGCTGCAGAGCCGCGACCTAAAGCCGCTCAACCGCTACTTCCCCGAGCTCGAACGCGCGCTGCACGACCGGCTGCCGGACGGCTGCGTGCTCGACGGCGAGATCGTCGTGACGTCGGCCGCCGGCCTCGACTTCGACGCGCTCCAGCAGCGTGTTCATCCGGCCGCGTCGCGGATCGCGAAGCTCGCCGTCGAGACGCCGGCCCGCTTCGTCGCGTTCGACCTGCTCGCGGCAGGCGGCGTGTCGACGATGGCGCTGCCACAGGCCGATCGCCGGACCCGCCTCGAGCGCCTGCTCGCGGACGCCGGGCCACCGCTGCATCTGACGCCGATGACGCGCGACCGCGTCGAAGCGGAACGCTGGCTGGCCGAGTTCGAGGGCGCCGGCCTCGACGGCGTCGTTGCGAAGAGCGAGTCGGCCGCCTACCAGCCCGGCAAGCGCGCGATGCTGAAGATCAAGCACGTGCGGACCGCCGACTGCGTCGTCGCCGGCTTCCGCTGGTACAAGGATTCGGATGATGCGGTCGGCTCGCTGCTGCTCGGCCTCCACGACGAGGCCGGCACGCTGCACCACGTCGGCGTGACGTCGTCGTTCACGATGGCGATCCGACGCAGCCTGGTGGAAGAGCTCGCGCCGCTTCGCGTCGACGCGCTCGCGTCGCACCCGTGGCGCGACTGGGCCGAGGCCGTCGTCGGCGATGCTCAGCGGATGCCCGGCGCGAAGAGCCGCTGGAGCGGCGGCAAGGACCTGCGCTGGGAGCCGTTACGGCCCGAGCGCGTCTGCGAGGTGAAGTACGACCACCTGCAGGGCGACCGCTTCCGCCACGCGACGACCTTCGTACGGTGGCGTACCGACAAGCCGG
Organism: uncultured Burkholderiaceae bacterium; assembly: GCA_964242935.1. Lineage (GTDB taxonomy): Bacteria > Pseudomonadota > Gammaproteobacteria > Burkholderiales > Burkholderiaceae_D > CAHJXF01. The sequence goes on from CAXTDA010000087.1 coordinate 5,358, forward strand.
CCGCGGACTGCCGCTACGACCAGCTCGAGGTGACGACGCCTTATGCACTGGCCGCGATCTTCGGCCTCTGACGTCAAGAGATCTTCGGTCTCGACTTCGCCGGGACGTGCGCGAGGTTGATGCGCACGCGATACCAGAGCGACGAGCTGCCCCGCATGCGGTCGACCAGCGTGTCGGCCGGCTCCAGGTGCGCGGCGACCTGCGGATGGTCCGCCTTCCACGCGTCGGCCGCGGCGATCGCGTCGGCCTCGCGATCGGCGCGCGCGACCTCGATCAACGGCGCGGCCTCGTGCTTCGCGCGCTTCGCGACCGACGGCGGCGCCCGCTTCGGCTCGTCGACGCCCTTCCGGTAGTGCGGCGGCCACGGCGCGTCGCCCTGCCCTTCCGCCTCGTGGCGCGCCGACAAGGCGAGCAGCGACTCGAGCGAATCGGGCCGATCGTCGATCGCCGCATGCGGGTCGCCGATGGTCGCGTAGCGCTTCGGCACGGTCCACAGCGTGAAGTCCGCGGGATTGCAGGCCTGCAGCTCGTCCCACGTCACCGGTGTCGAGACGCGTGCGTCCGTCTTCGCCCGCACCGAGTACGCGGACGCCACGGTGCGGTCCTTCGCGTTCTGGTTGTAGTCGACGAAGACGCCCTGCCGCTCCTCCTTCCACCACGCGCTGGTCGCGAGGCCCGGCGCCCTCCGCTCGACGTCGCGGGCCAGCGCCAGCGCCGCGCGCCTGACTTCGTCGAAGGTCCAGCGGCGCTCGATCCGCACCAGGACGTGGATGCCGCGCGAGCCGGACGTCTTCGGCCAGCCGGTCAGGCCGAGATCGACGAGCGCCTCGCGGACGACGGCCGCGACCTGAAGGATCTGCGGCCACTCGACGCCCGGCACCGGGTCGAGGTCGACGCGGAGCTCGTCGGGATGGTCGAGGTCGTCGGCGCGGACCGGATGCGGATGTAGCTCGAGGCACGCGAGGTTCGCCATCCACGCGAGGTCGGCCGCGTGCCGCGGGACCACTTCGTCGGCGCTCCGCCCCGACGGGAAGCGGATCGACGCGACCTCCAGCTCGGCGGGACGCTTCGTCGGCGCCCGCTTCTGGAAAAAGAACGCGCCGCCGACGCCGTCGGGATAGCGCACCAGCACGCAGGGCCGCCCGCCGGCGCCGCGGAGCGCCCCGTCGGCGACCGCGACGTAGTAGTTCACGAGGTCGAGCTTCGTGACGTTCGCATCGGGGATCAGCAGCCGCGACGCGTGCGTGACGACGACGGTGCGATTCGCCACCGCGACTTCGATGTCGTCGTCGGCCACCGCGTCAACCCTTCGGCGGCCCGACCCGGTACGCCTCGTCGGTGACGTGGTCCAGCCAGACGACGTTCGTGCCGTCGAGCGCTTCCTGGATCGCGATGTGCGTCATCGCGGTCGTCGGCGTCGCGCCGTGCCAGTGCTTGTGGTCCGGAGGACACCAGACGACGTCGCCGGCGCGGATCTCGATGATCGGTTCGCCCTCGCACTGCGTCCACCCGCAGCCCGACGTGACGATCAGCGTCTGGCCGAGCGGATGCGTGTGCCACGCACTGCGAGCACCCGGCTCGAACGTCACGCTCGCCGACGAGACGCGGGACGGCAGCGGCGGCGCGTGCAGCGGATCGATGCGGACGGTGCCGGTGAAGTACTCGGCCGACCCACGGGCGGACGCTTGCGAACCTGCGCGCTTCAACTCCATCGGCTCTCCTGGTGGCCGCCGCATGGTGCCATGCGACGCGCGATGCACGGGGTCAGCCGTCGCCGATGACGTCGAGCAGGTCGCCGCCGAGGTCGAGCAGATCGCCGATGGCCGATGAAGGGTGATCCTGGTCGACGAAGCCGAGGCCGCGCGTCGCCCGCTGTCCCTTCTCGCGCGCCCGTCGGCGCTCGCGTGCCTGGTCTTCGAGATGCTCCTTCTCGCGAAGCGCGACGATCTCCGCCGGCGTGTAGACGATCTGTTCCGGCAGAACGGCCTGGCACTTCTCGCACCGCGGGTAGCGGCGGTTGAACACCGGGAAGCCGCAGGCCGGGCAAGCAGGGCGCAATGATCGGGTCGGGGGTGGCATGACGGCCAGGCGTCGGTTGGCCACGCGATGATACCGGCGCGTCCTATCGCCCCTTGAACGGATTCACGCCGAGTGCCGCGATGGCGGCCCAGGCGGTCGCGCCGAGGTGCGGCACGCGGTAATAGCGGAAATCGTCGGTCACCGCGTCCGGCCCGATCGCCAGGCCGGTCCGGATCCGGTTCTTCGGCGTCGCCAGCAACCAACCTTCGCTGGTCTGTTGCTGCAAGAGCAGCGGCCACAGCGGCGCCGCCCGTCGCGGCGAGCCGCGCAACACGAAGACCGACGCCATCTGCGCGGTGCCTTCGGTCCAGATCCCGTCCGGACCGCGGTTGTAGCCATAGCCGCCGTCGACCGCGTGAACGGCGTCGACGAACGACAGCACCCGGGTCCATTCGGCAGGCGGATCGGGCAAGGCGATCAACGGCCACACCTGCGCGTCGAGCCCCGAGTGATCGTGGTCCGACGTCCGCCCGTCGGGACCGGTGCCGATGAAGAAGCGACCTTCCTTCCGGTCCCACTGGCTGCCGACGAACGCGATCGCGATCGCCGCCTTCGCCGTGGCGTCGGCCGCTGGGTGCAGCCGGTCGAGTGCCGTCCAGGCCGCGGCCAGGTCAACGTTCTGCTCGGTGGACTTCCAGCCCTGCCGAATCAACCCGGACGGACCGACGAACCAGCCGCCGACGAACCCGGCAGGCCGCTCGTCGCTCCCGGCGTTCGCCGCGATCCAGTCCAGCACGCGGCGGGCCGCATCGAGGTACGGCGCATGACGGGTACGCCGGTACGCCTCGATCAGCGCCAACGCTGCCCAGGCCGCGTTGCCGGTCGCGAAACTGACCTGGTACGCATCCTGGTTCCATGCGTTCCGTCGGCTGTCCCAGTACCCGGGCAGCTTCGTCGCCTGACCCTCGATCGACCCGGCCGCATAGGCATTGCGTACCCGACCGTCGCGGTACTCGGGATCGCTCGCGATGGCCGCCATCAGCGCGTCGGCGATGCGCCGCGCGGAACGCGGCCTGCCGCAAGCGAACAGGGCGATGCTCGCCAATGCGTTGTCGTAGGTGAACGCCACGTTCCGCAACGCCGCGCTGTCGGGCGGCTCACCTTCCCACGGCCGATAACTCGCGAGGAGCAGGGGGCCGCCGGTCTGCGACGCGACCGCGCGATCGAGCGCCGCGCAGGTCCGCCGCGCCAGCGTCGCGCGGTCGTCGGACCGGGCGGGAAGGGCGAGCAGCGCGAAGCCGGCCAGCAGCGCGACGCGGAGAGCATGGCGCAGGGTCATGGGCGATGCACGATCTCCTCCTGCGCACGTCGACTTCACGCGTCGCTCATGCCAGCCGCGATCCCTGCATCGAGTGGCACGGTTCGCACTCGTCGATCCGGCGCAACATGCCGTCCTGCAGCGCCTACGTCGACATCGCGTCGGCGGCGTTGCGGCCGCTGCCGTCTCCCGCTGCCGTCTCCTTACACAGCCGCCGTCACGTTCGCGCCGGGGTCGACCATCGTCGCATCCAGTACCAGCGTGCCGTCGAGGACCGCCTTGGCTCGAGCACGATCGAGGTCTCCTTCCCAGGCTGCGACCACGACCGTGGCGACGCTGTTGCCGACCAGATTGCCGGTCGCGCGCGCCATCCCGATGAACCAGTCGACCGAAAGCACGAGGACGATGCCGATGGCGGGAATTGCCGGCACGGCGCTCAACGTCGCCGCCAGGATCACGATCGCCGAGCCGGGGATGCCGTGAGCGCCCTTCGAGGTCAGCAACGAGATGCCGAGCACCAGCAAGAGATCGCCGAGCGACAACGGTGTGTTGGTCGCCTGGGCGATGAACACGACGGCCAGCGTCAGGTAGATCGAAAAGGCGTCGAGGTTGAACGAGTAACCCGTCGGCACCACCAGACCCACCACCGACTTCTTCACCCCCAGGTGCTCGAGCTTTCGCATGATCTGCGGGAGTACGGCATCGCTCGAGGCCGTCGCCAGCACGATCGTCAGTTCTTCGCGGAGATAAGCGAGGAACTTGAAGATGTTCACGCCGGCCGCTCTCATCACGGCGCCGAGGATGACGACGATGAAGATCACGATCGAAACATAGAAGAGCGCGACGAGCGACAGCAGCTGCTTGAGCGATCCGACACCGTACTGGCCGACCGTGTAGGCGACGGCTCCGAGCACGCCGAGCGGCGCGACCCGCACGATCAGGCCCATCGCCCTGAACAGCACGGACGCCACGGCGTCGATCAGCGACGTCACCTGCTTGCCCTTCTCACCGACGAGTGCGAGGCTGATTCCGAAGATGATGGCGAAGAACAGCACCTGCAGGACGTCGTTTCGCGCGAGCGCGTCGATCGAGGTCGTCGGGATGATGTTGAGAATGAAACTGCCGACACCGGAGCCTTGCAGCTTGTGCACGTTCTGACTGTAGTTGCTCATCGCACCCGCATCGAGCTTCGACACGTCGATGTTCATTCCGTGGCCGGGTCCGAACACGAAGCCGAGCACGATGCCGAGCGCCAGTGCGATCGTCGTCATAACCTCGAAATAGACGAGCGCCTTGACGCCGACCCGGCCGACCTTCTTCAGATCGCCTGCGCCGGCGATTCCGTGCACGACCACGCAAAAGACGATCGGCCCGACGATCATGGAGATGAGCTTGAGGAATCCGTCGCTGAGAACCTTCAACTTCACGGCGAAGGCCGGATCCACGATGCCGACGACGATCCCCAGCACCAGCCCGGCGAGAACCTGCACGAAGAGCGACTTGTAGATCGGAACCGACTTGACAGGGATGACCTCGACCGGCAGATCCGACGGGATGGCGCTCATGGTGAGGTCCTCTCTCTCGATGGCTGTATTGGAGACAAAGGCCGGCAGGGCTGCGGCCTGTCCAGAATCGAAGCCAGGCCGGTGCCTTTGGTGCAGCAAGCCTCAGTTCAGGGCGGCGAAGGTCTCCGGCATGCCGCCTTCCTGACGCATTCACCGCCCCAGCAAGGGCTATGCCAGCGTCGGATCGCTCGAAGGCGTGATCAGAAGAGGTGCCGGATGCCGATCTCGAACGACGCCGGGTTGACGTTCGGTGGCCCCGTCGACGTCAGCATCGTTACCGCGCTTGCCTGGTCGTCAGCGCGTTGTCGTCGACGACTCGCCCATCTCGTACGGGACCGTGCGCGGCAATCGTCTTCTTGAGGATCGACGGGATGACACCGCCGTCGCGAAGCAGCTGGACCTCGAGCTGGGTTTCCACCGCGGCGACGGTCGGCACCCGCTCGACGGCGCCGTCGGCGCGATGGATTCGCACGTCGACGCCGCAGCGCGGCGCAATCGCTTCCGGTCGCGCGTCGATCTCGATGCGGTCGCCGGCCGCGAGTGCGAGCGTCTGCGGGCCGACGCCAGGGAGCAGCCGGAGCGGCAGGATGCCCATCCCGATCAGGTTCGAGCGATGGATGCGTTCGAAACTCATCGCGAGGACGCATCGGATGCCGAGGAGCCGCTGCCCCTTCGCGGCCCAGTCGCGCGACGAGCCGGTCCCGTAGCGCTCGCCGGCGACGAGGACGACGGATGCCCCGGCATTGCGATAGCGCCGGGCAACCTCCCAGATCGGCATGACGTCGCCGCTCGGCACGTGCAGCGTATGCGCGACCGGCATGCCCGGGTTCAGCAGGTTGACGAGCGTCTTGCTGTGGAACGCCGCCCGCAGCATCACTTCCCAGTTCCCGCGACGCGACGCGAACACGTTGAGGTCGTCGCGATCGTCGCCGCGCTCGACGAGGAAGTCGGCGACGAGACTGTCGGGCGGAATCGCACTGGCCGGCGAGATGTGATCCGTCGTGATGTCGTCGCCGACGATGAGCAACGGGTAGGCGACGTAACGACCGAGCTGGCTGCCTTCGTCCAGCGACGCGAACGGCGGCCGCCGGAGCGCGGTCGATTGGACCTCCCAGGGAAAGAGCGCGGTCGACGGCGCCTCGAGCGCATGCCACAGCGGGTTGCCGCTCGCGACCCTGAACGCACGGCCGAAGTCGCCGGCCTCGACTCCGGCGGCGACGTGGGCCGCGACTTCCTCGCGGGTCGGCCACAGGTCGTTCAGGTGCACCGCGCGACCATCGGCGAGGACCTGCACCGGCTCGACGCTCAGGTCGCGTTCCGCATCGCCGGCCAGGGCGAACGCAACGACCAGCGGCGGCGACATCAGGAAGCCGAGGTCGAGATCGGGATGCACGCGGCCGGGGAAGTTGCGGTTGCCCGACAGCGCGGCGACCGGGTG
>CAXTDA010000088.1:0-11679 GCA_964242935.1 uncultured Burkholderiaceae bacterium
TCGTGATCCTCGGTGCCGGCAAGGCGGCGACCAAAGTCGTCTACGACGCGAACTATCCGGACTCCGGCATCGGCCTCGACCTGGCCGGCCTCGGCGACCTCACGCTGACGAATTCGGGACGGTCGACCGAAGGGATGATGCTGAAGAACAACACGCGTCTGTTCCTCAGGAACCTGCGGGTGGCGCTGGGGACGTCGCGCCAGATGTACCTGACCGGCAACACCGACGTCGCCGTCGTCGGCTCCGACTTCGTGCAGACCGGCAGCATCGCCGACCAGGGGCCGTACACGCTGAGTGGCAGCGCCGGGCTCGTCTTCGAGCGCAACACGACGCGGTGGATCGGCGGGGCGCCGACCTTCGGGCGCGTTCACGACAGCTACCTGCACGCGAACCGCTTCACCCGCGATGCGAGCGGGCAGGAAGCCGGCGGTGTCGTGCATTCGCTGACGATCGACTTCGCCCACCGCATCGCGGTCGTCGGCAACGCGCTCGATGTCGCGAACGGGCCGGTCACCAACAAGGCGCGGAACGACGGCGAGACCATCCTCACCGAGGGCGGCGGCGCGGACCGGACCGAGAACCTCGGCGTGGTGGCGAGCGCGACCGCGACGACCTTTGCCGATCCGACGAACACGTTCCGGCTCGACCCGTTCGAAACCGGTGCGATCCCCGAGAACTACGGCGTCGCGATCGTCGGCGGCAGGGGTGCCGGCCAGACCCGGCACGTCGTCTCGGGCAGCGGATCGACGCTGACGGTCGACCGCGCATGGGACATCATCCCCGACGGCACGAGCCGCTACGCGACGTTCGTCTGGGGACTCGAGAAGTCGCTGATCAAGGACAACGTGCTGTCGCAGAATCCGCGCGGCATCTGGCTCTACCAGACCGCGGTCCGCGACGTCGACGTCGTCGGCAACCGCATGATCGAAGGCGGCGGCATCTTCCTTCGCGCGTTCCAGAACCTGTCGAACCGGATGTTCATGCCGCTCTACAACGTCGTGATCGCGAACAACCGGGTCGTCAACGCGAGCGGTCAATGGATGTCGTACGTGAATGCCACCTTCGCGAACACCGATGCACGCGCCTTCGGCATCGCGATGCTCGGCATCGAGATGCGCTCCAACGAGGTCGTCGCCAACCGGCCGAACCGGACGTCCACCCTCGAGGACTACGCCGGCGTGGAGGGCTTCGCCAACCTCATGCGGGTCGAGAACCATGTGGACTACGAGACGTCGCCGATGCCGCGCCTCCTCGGCGCGATCCTGACCGGAAACACCTGCGCGTCCTGCGACGTCGCGGTCCGGATCGGGACCGGGGCCGGCGGGACGACGATCCTCGACACGCGACTCGTCGATTCGCCGACCGCGGTCGACGACGCGGCCTACGCGGCGAGTCCGGAAAAGTCGACGGCGACGGTGGTGCGGTGATCGACGATGCGAGGGACCGGCACGGAATCTGCGTTTCCTCCGTAACCCGGCAAGCCCGCCGCAGCGCGTTCTTGCGACAGCGCCACAGACCGACCCAATCGATCCCACGGTGGTAGTCCGATGAAGCAGCTCACTGTGATGATCCTGACGTTCAACGAGGAACGTCATATCGCGCGTGCGATCGATTCGGTCGCCGAGATCGCCGCCGAGATCCTGGTGATCGATTCGTATTCGACCGATCGGACCGTCGAGATCGCCACCGCCCGCGGCGCGCAGGTCGTCCAGAACAGGTTCGTCACGCAGGCGCAGCAGTTCCAGTGGGCGCTCGACCGCTTTCCGGTGAAGAGCCCGTGGATCCTGCGGCTCGACGCCGACGAGATCATCGGCGCGGACCTGTCGCGCGAGATCGCGAGCAAGCTCGGGACGCTCCCCGCGGACGTCGTCGGCGTGTACTTGCGCCGCCGTCACATGTGGATGGGCCGCTGGGTGCGGCACGGCGGCCGCTATCCGCTGCTGCTGCTGCGCATCTGGCGGACCGGTCAGGGGCGCGTCGAAGACCGCTGGATGGACGAGCACATGATGGTATGGGGCGGCCGCACGGTGACGTTCGACGCCGACTTCGCCGACGAGAACCTGAACGACATCGGTTACTTCATCGAGAAGCACAACCGGTACGCGACCCGCGAGGCGATCGAGATCCTCGACCGTCGCCTCGGCATCCTCGGCCGCGACACCGGGCTGCCGGTCGACGGCGACAAGGCCCGGCTGCGGCACTGGTTCCGCGACCACATCCATACGAAACTGCCGTTCACGATCACGGCGCCCGCCTACTTCCTGTGGCGTTACATCGCGAAGCTCGGCTTCCTCGACGGGCGGACCGGCCTCATCTACCACTTCCTGCAGGGCTACTGGTACCGCTTCCTGGTCGGCGCGAAGGTCGAGGAGCTGCAGAACGCGATCGCCCACCTGACCGACAAGCGCGAGATCCGCGCCGAGCTGTCGCGGTTGACCGGCCAGCCGCTGCCGGCCGACTGACGGCCGGCGGCGTCAGGAGAGCTGCGCCTTCCGGCGGATGAAGTACAGGATCGCGCGCTTCTTGAACCAGTAGAAGACCGACGGGAAGTGCGACTCGACGAAGAGGATCGCCCGGTTCTTCGCGACCGTGAGGTCCTTCGGCCGGAAGATGTCGACGTTGTTCACCTTGTCGGTCTTCAGGTCGAACAGGCGCGTCTGCAGCTGCAGGAACTTCTTCTGCTCGGGAATCGCGTGGCAGGTGATCGACGACCGCGAACTTTTCGCGTCCTGGCTCGCGAGCGATCCGTGGATGGTCCACGAGTTCCAGAACAGCACGTCGCCGCGGTTCATCTTCGGGGCCCGGATCGGCAGCTTCCTCTCGCGCACCAGCGCCACGACCGACGCGATGTAGCCTTCGTGATTCTCGGAGATGTTGTTGTAGAGGCTGTGGTCGGCGAGGCGGATCTTGTGCGACCCGGGGCAGATGAAGAAGCGCCCCGCCCGCGCTGCGATGTCCTCGACGGCGATCCACGCGGCGCACATCTCGCCGACGGTCTCCGAGTCGAGGTAGTACGTGTCCTGATGCTCCCAGGTCTCGGAGTTGCCTTCGAAGTACATCGACTGCACGACCTTCGGCGACGCGCCGAGGATCTTCGCGAACGCGGTTCGCAGACGGGCGTTGGCGAGGACCTGCCTGCTCGCGAAGTCGCGAAAGCGCGGGAACTGCGTCGGGTCGACGCTCTGCAGGTTCAGGATCGGATTCATGATCCAGCCGTTCTCGTTCTTCACGTGCTTTTCCGCCTTGGCGGTCGCCTGGCGATACATGAACCCGTCGAACGGCTTGACCTCCTGATCCCAGAGGCCGCGGATCGTCTGGCACTGCTCGGCGGAGAACAGGTTGCGGACGATCGCGTACCCGTTCTCCTCGTAGTAGGCCTTGAAGCCGTCAATGTCGGCGAGGTCGAATTTCGGAGACTGGTCCTCGGCGTCGGTTTCGGGTACGTGGACGTCGAGACCACGCGGCGTTTTGAGTTCGATCATTTCAGTTCCGGATCAGAAAGAGGGGACGGGAAAACGCGGCATGCGCGGCGGCACGGATACGCTTCATGTCGCGGGCGGCCTGCGTCGTACACCGATCTTCCGGGCGGGGTTGCTCGCATACACGCACCAGTCTTCGGTGTCCTTGACGACCACCGCGCCGGCGCCGACGACGCAGCCTGCGCCGACGCAGACGCCCGGCATCACCAGCGCGCGGAGGCCGACGAACGCGTAGGGGCCGATCGAGATCGGCGCGGTCTTCAGCGGCGTGCTCGGGTGATCGAAATCGTGGGTGCCGGAGCACAGATACGCGCCCTGCGCGATCGTGGAACCTTCACCGAGCTCGATGCGGTCGAGGCAGTACGCGACCGCGCCGTCGCCGAGGCAGGACCGCTTGTGGAGCACCAGATTCCACGGCCGAACGATCGTCGAGCGACTGTGGACGAACGGCGCCGCGTGGATCGTCGCGCCGAACAGCCGGAGCCAGAACAGCCGCCACGCGTTGAACGGTTTCGGCGTCCAGCGGCACATCAGCGTCCAGACCAGCTCCCAGAGCAGCACGCGGATGCGGATTCCGAGCGACCACGGCGACGCGTAGGAGCTGTCCTGCTGGTGGATCGTGTAGGCGTTCATGCCTTGCTCAGCGCTTCGAAGTCGTCGACGAACTGGCCGGCGATGCCGTTCAGCGTGAAGTCCTGCACGGTGCGGAGACCGGCCGCGCTGAACGAGCGGCGCAGTCCCTCGTCCCGCATCAGCCGTTCGATCTCGCGGCCAAGGTTGCCGGGCGTGTCGCCCGCGAGCGCGAACGACGCCGCGTTGACGGACGGACGCACGAAATCCGCGAAGCAGGCGAGGTCGCTGACGACGACCGGACAGCCCTGCGCCATCGCCTCGAGCGGCGCCAGCGGGAACGCTTCCCGCTTGCCGGCCGTCGACGGGTAGACGAAGACGCTCGCCGCCCGATAGGCCGCGTTCAGCGCCTCGGCGTCGTAGATCGCGCCGGCCCATTCCACCGGCAGATCCAGCCGCGTGGCGATGTCTTTCAAGGACGCGAGAAACGCTTCGCCGCCGCCCCCTGCGGGCGCGTCGTGCGGTCCGACGATCCGCAGCGTCCATCCGACGCGCACGGCCGGATCGATGCCGGCGAACGCCTTGATCAGCAGGTCGACCCCCTTCTCCGGATGGACACGACCGACGAAGAGCACTTCCTTTCGACGTTGTTCCCAAGCCGCTGCTACTTCACGCTCGGTCAGGCGGGACGAAATGTAGTTCGGGACCACCTTGACGAGCCGGCCGACCGCCGGGGCCTGCGCGCGAACCGCGTCGGCGATCGCCGTCGACACGCACTGCAGCCGATCGACGTTGCGGTAGAGGCGCATCTGGCCCTGGGGATAACGATGGACCGACACGTAGACGACGCTGCGCCGCGAGAACCACGACAGCAGCATCGGCAGGAAGAACGTGTTGGTCACGATCACGTCGGACGGCCGAACCGTGAAGAAGCAGCGCAACGAATAGATGAGATCCATCCCCTTCGACAGCAGGCGCGAGCGCGGCTGGTCGAACCCGGCGACCCGGCGGTACGAAACGCCGTCGGCATCGTTCTGCGAAGGCAGTCCGGGCCATCGTCGTGAGATGTGCGTAACGCCCAGGCCCCGACGGGCGAATTCCCGGCCGAGGTCGAACCACAGCTTCTCCACGGCGCCGCCCGCGACGGGAGGGACGGGCAGGAACGGGCCCTGGACGATGGTGATGTTCATGCCGCGATGCTCATGACGCTACCGGTGCGATTCAGACGATGGAGCACGCGCAAATACCATACCAATCCCGAAGACGGGATCCACTTGCGTCGTGACCATGATCGCCAATGGTAACCAGCTCAAATCGGCTCGGCCGCATCAGCCGGTGTATGCGACGGACGCCCGACTCGCTGCCGCGACTGGGTGCCACGCAGCAGACCGGTCCCACCGCTCGTCGCCGCTGCGCCTTCCGGGAATGATGTACGTGCAATATCTGCAGATGAACGACGGAACCGCGTTATGACGACCGGTCGCGGCCAACGCGAACTCCCGCTACGGGCAGGATTGTCCTGGGAACGGTGGCGCTTCGTCTGGCCGGCGTGGTTCATCCGCAAGCGGATCCGGCGCCTCGATGCCGAGATCGACCGACTGGAACGACTTCTCGCAGGAGAGTTCGGCCTTCTCGAGACCGCGGCATTGGTAGAGGAGCATTCACTGCTGGTCGCGTACCGGGACGCCGTGACGAAAGACCTCGGTCGTTGACCGCCCGCCGGTCGCCGGACCTACTTCTGAGCTGGACCGACGCGGCGGAAATTGACTCGTTGTGTCGATTTTTCGCAGGATGCGACGAAGAACGCTCCTGCGCAGGATCGCGGTCCGTCGAAATTCAACGGGTCACGATCGTCAGAAGCGCAGGAGGGTCTGATCGAGAGCCAGCGCTACTGCGGCAAAGCCTGATCGAGCTCGGCCGAAATTTCGGGGAGCGTCGCAGCGGCAGTCCCCAATCGACCCACGACGATGCCAGCTGCCGCACTTGCGACCCGCATGGCGTCCGGCCACGACGCACCCGTCGCCAGCATGGCGGCCACAAGCGCGATGACTGTATCGCCGGCGCCGGTCACGTCGAAAACGTCGCGTGTCTGGGCGGTCTGATAGATCGGCGGCGCGTCGCTGAAGAGGGTCATGCCGTCCTCGCTGCGAGTCAGCAGAACCGCCGAGATGTCGAGGTCGCCCCGCAACGCCTGAATCCGCCGGGTGAGATCTTCTTCGTTAACCCACTGACCGACAACGGCCATCAATTCGGCCCGGTTGGGCGTGATGACGCTGGCGCCCGCATATTTGGAGAAGTCCGTTCCCTTGGGATCGACCAGGATCGTCTTCCCGGCATCGCGCGCGATGCTGATCAGGTCTCGCACCTGTCGCAGGCCGCCCTTGTCATAATCGGACAGCACGACGGCGTCGCAGTGGCTGACTCTCTGAGCGAAGTCCTGGACCTTGCCGGCGAGGATCGGATCGGACGGGGTGGTCTCGAAGTCGATGCGCAATAGCTGCTGCTGACGACCGATGACACGCAGCTTCACGGTGGTTGCGATGTGTTCGTCGACGTGAAGCGACGCAATGACGCCATCCGCTTCGATGATGGCCCGGAGGCTGCGACCTGCCTCATCGTTGCCGACGACCGACAGTAGAGAAGCCGATGCGCCGAGCGCAGCGATGTTGCGGGCTACGTTTGCCGCGCCCCCCGAACGCTCCTCCTGCCTGCCGATCTTCACGACCGGCACCGGAGCTTCCGGAGAGATTCGACTGACGTCGCCGAACCAGTAGCGATCGAGCATGACATCGCCGACGACGATCACGCGCGCGGCCTGGAAAGCAGGAAGGTTCATACGCAGTGCTCAACCGTTGAAGCTGTGGACGCTGCGGCATCCTCGCAGATGCTCCCGCCGCCGAACGGCGGTCTCGAGACCGCGCTATGGGTTAAGAACGAATCGCTACGGGCGGAACGACGACCACAGCAGATCGGGGTGGCCTGCGACCACCTTCCTCGCCTGCGGTCTGCCGATCTGCTGCGCGTGACCTCCGTCGACTGCCGTGACGACGATCAACAGACGTTCCAGGCGGGCTCGACGTGCGTGAGGGCCGTCAGGCTAGCCCATTTCCCTGAGCCGTACGGTCCTTCAAGGTCTCAATACGCTTGCCGGTCATGGATGACCACGAGGAATGTCTTCAGCAGTATGTGCAGATCGAGGCGCAGCGACCAGTTGCGCAAGTAGTCGAGGTCGTACTGGATACGAGCTTCCATCTTCTCGACCGTATCCGTCTCGCCCCGTAGTCCGTTGACCTGCGCCCAACCGGTCATGCCCGGCCGCACCTTGTGTCGGAGCATGTAGCCCTTGATCAGCTTTCGATAGAGCTCGTTGTGTGCGACCGCGTGCGGCCGCGGGCCGACGAGGCTCATGCGCCCCTGAAGCACGTTGACGAGCTGCGGCAGTTCGTCGAGCGAGGTCTTCCGCAAGAACGCGCCGATACCGGTCGTCCGGGTGTCGTTGCGCTGAGCCTGTCGTACCGTCGCACCGTCTTCCTCGACGCGCATCGACCGGAACTTGTACACGATGATCTCCTCGCCATCGAGACCGTAACGTCGCTGGCGAAAGATCGCGGGACCGACCGACGTCGTTCGCACCAATACACCGATCAGGAGAATGACCGGCGAAAGCAACAGCAACGCGGCCGCCGAAATCAATATGTCACTGGCACGTTTCAAAACACCGTTGATCCCGACGAAAGGCGTTTCGCAAACAGCGACCACGGGGATATCGACGACCTTGCTGAAACGCGACTGGATCAATTCGGTGACGAACTGGTCCGGTACGAAATAGATCGACGTCGTCGTATCGCGCAAGCTGTCGAGCAGTCTTAGTGTGCGCTCCTGTGTCGCCATCGGCAGCGACAGATAGATGACGTGAATGCGGTGTTCTGCAGCATAGGTCGGCAGGTCGTCAAATTTACCGAGCACAGGAAATGCAGGAACATCTGCTTTGCGAGCCAATACACGATCGTCGAAGAACCCGACGAGCGAGAGGTCGGTGTACGGGTTGTGCTGGATGCGACGGGCCAGCGACAACCCCTGTTCATTCATTCCCACGATCACGCAGCGTTGCGAGCGCGTCAGGACGAATGGCGCCGCGAAGCGAAACGCCAGGTGGATCGAGATGAGAGACACCGGCGACAACCACAACCAGCAGAGGATTGCCCTGTCCGGGAACAAGTGCAGGTTCCCGGTTGCCCAGGCGAAGAACACCAGAAGACCGATCAGGGTGAACGCCATGAACAGCAAGCCGCCCACCAGTCGTTTGATCGACACGTGCAGGCGCGACCGGCCGGGAAAGGTCAGCGTCACGAGGACCAGCGACGAGATCAGATACTCGCTGCCTCGTGTATCGTCGTAGAGGAACGCGCTGATCCACAGGGACAGCAGGAGCCCCAGCGGATCCAGCAGCGTCTCGACGTGTGCATGGGTATCGTCTCGTCCGTGCAGAAGTCCGGGAAGTTGACGGACCTCAACTGGCATCCGGCTTGCGTCTGCACCGAGGGAATTGCTCATTATTCGAAAGCTCATCGTTGTAGAACAACACCGCGCTTGATAGCCCACAAACACAGGCAGGAAACATGCCACTAGGAATGCGTTGCTTCGATCGCTATTGCCTCGCAGGAAGACGCTACCCAACGCGCTTCGGTCGAGCGAGCCGCGCTACCGTCGCGGCGATCGTTGTCGTCGGCTGCGAGGTCGCCTGTGCCGACCAGGGGCTGGTCCCGTACGTGACGGCCATCCCGCGGCTCGAGGAAGCCAGCACCCTCACGTTCGCCGTCTTCCAGGTCGAGCGGTACGACTCCAACTTCTTTCGGTTGCCCGATGACGTGAGCCCTTCGGATTCGTCCCGCCGAGGGGGCTTGACCAGTATCACGGGCGTCGGACTGAACCTCGACAAGTCCTACGGGCTCCAGCGGGTTGTGTTAAATGCGTCGACAAGCCGGGAGCTCTACTCTCACGGCGACCTCAACGACACCGGGACCCGGGTCGAATCCGTCTACTACTGGAGCGTGACCCCATCGTTGTCGGGCAACCTGACCTTCGCCTATGCGCGCGTCCCGACGGATTACGAGTACCTCGGGTTCGTCACGCGCCCGAACCCGCGGACGACGCGAGACACCCGACTGAACATCGACTTCAAGCCGGGCGCCGCCTTCCATCCAAGACTGACGCTCTACGAGAGTCGTGCCACGAGTCAGGACACGACGTTCCAGCTGTCCAACTCCCGTCAAAACGGGGCCGAGGTCGCCCTCCTCTACGACTTCGCATCGGGCAACCGGCTCGGCGTCTACGGCAATCGCGCGAGCGGGCGAGACCTGAACGACAACGTCAACTTGTTCCCGGTCACCAATCAGGACTTCAGGCAGAACGAATACGGCGTCCTTGCCGAGTGGAAGTCGACCGGGCTGTCGATGCTGACCGGCCGACTCGGCGTCCGCAACTACAGCGGACGCACGTCGAGTTCGGCGGACTTCGACGGACTCGTCGGCAATCTGAAGTACACCTACGGCTTGACCGGCAAGACCCGTCTGAACCTGAGCGCCACCCGCGAACTGTTCTCGGCCCAGACGACCTTCAGTACGTATGGTCAGGAGGACACCTTGAGTGCCAATCTCGAGTGGTCGGTCACCGGCAAGCTGACGTTTCGCCCGCAGTACGCGGTTCGACGTCAGGACTACCGGGGGGCATCGACGCCCGGCACCGCGGCCTTGAAAGAGACCACCCATTACGCGACGCTCCAGCTCGACTGGGCAGCGCTGCGCGCGGTCGACTTCGCGGTTTCCGTCACTCATTCGAACCGAACCTCCAACGTGTCGCTCCTGGAGTACACCGACAACAGCGCTTCGGTGTTCGCTCGCTTCAAGTTCTGACCCCGCAACGACCTGCCGTCGCAGGCAACCCGCCAGCACGCACAATAGCGTACAATTGCTGCGTTGCGGCAAGTTTCGCTATAGGAGACTTCCGCCCGGTTTTCATAGGCAGGTCACATTATCCAGGGAGAGTGCTGAGGCGGCGGGGCACTTCGAATGCTGCGTCGCACAGTACTTGTTGCAAAAGTCGTCCACGGACGGTTCGTGGCGCGAATCTTGCGAAACAGGATGGTGTTCAGCCTGGAGGCTCACATGCACCCCTCGATATCTCGACGTCTGTTTCGCTACGTTCTGCTGACGCTTTCAGCAACCGTCTGCCTCCCGGTCGCTGGTGCAACGCCCGGGGCAGCGAGCCAGGCGAACAGCGCCCCGGTTGCCGTGGTGTCCACCGGCCAGCCGGTGAGCCAGAAAAGGACAGAAGGCACCGAATTGGGTTTCAGGCCGGTGTTGCCTGTGCTCGTCGCTGAAATGAATCCGTCAATTTTTCCGACAACGTTGTCGGTCGACGTGGGAGGATTTCCCTCGACACCCCGGAAGGCGAGCGAGGATGACGCACAAAAACTTCCGCCGGGACAGTCGGACCTCGGGGCTTCCGCCAGCTGGACTGGAGTACTGTCCACTCTGATGCTGGTGGTCTTCTTCCTGTTTCGTCGGACCAGTTGAGGCGGTCGGCTCAGTCGACTGGGCGGATTGCTTCGCCCATTTCTGGAGCGCACGACGATGGCAGCAATGCGCTGCGGTAGTGCCACGCACACTGTGATACTCACTTCCTTCTTCCGTTTCCTGGTTTGGTTCAGGCGCGTACTCGGCCTCTCGCTGGCCCTAGCCGTCATGGCGCCCATGGCGAGCGGGCAGTCATCGATTGCCCCCGAGAACTACCGACTCGGTCCGGGCGATTCGATCAAGGTCACCGTGTTCCAGAATCCCGACATGCTCCTCGACACGCGGGTCTCGGAAGACGGTGCGATCAACTACCCCTTGGTCGGACGCATTGTCGTTGGTGGGCTCGAGATCGGCGCTGCCGAGAAGAAGATCGCCCAGGCGCTGAAAGACGGCGGCATCCTGAAGTCGCCGCAGCTCAATATCCAGGTGCTGGAAGTGCGCGGCAATACGGTCGCTGTGCTCGGGCAGGTGAACAAGTCGGGTTCCTATCCGCTGAACACGACCACGCGCATCTCGCAAATGCTGGCACAGGCCGGCGGCCAGACGCAGACGGGTGACGACCGGGTCATCGTCACCGGCACGCGCAGCGGCAAGCCCTTTCGCAGGGTCATTGATATCGACGCGCTGTACCGCGGTCAGCAAGGCGACGACGATGTGGTGCTGGCAGCGGGTGACACGATCTACGTTCCGCGCGCGCCGATGTTCTATATCTATGGCGAGATCACCAGGCCGGGAAACTATCGCATCGACCGCGGTATGACGATGCGTCAAGCCATCGCCGCGGGCGGCGGCTTGACCCTGCGCGGCACTGAAAGGCGCTTGCGCGTGGTGCGTCCGAATACCAATGCCGTCTCTGAAAAAGTGCCGGTGGAGTTGGACGATCCAGTGCAGCCAGGCGACGTCATCTACGTAGCCGAAAGCCTCTTTTGATGGACTTCATGCCGTGAATCTCCAGCAGTTTCTCCTCACCCTCAAGGCGCGATACAAGGTGCTGCTGATCGCCACGCTCGTGACGGTCATTGCAGCGCTCGCGAGCAGTCTGACGACGACCAAGA
>CAXTDA010000089.1:0-7807 GCA_964242935.1 uncultured Burkholderiaceae bacterium
GCCGCGAGCGGCGTCGCGCCCGCGTCGCGGAGCGCGGCGAAGCGGTCCGGCGAGTGCGTCAGCGCATGGACGCGGTATCGCTTCCCGAGGACACGGACGAGGCGCAGGCCCACGTCGCCGCAGCCAACAACTAGAATGCGGGGTCCTGCGAAGCGCCCGGTCCGTGCATCCGTCGCCCGTTCTTCGCTCGCTTCACTCGTTCCCAGCATCCGGATCAGTATGCCATTCACAGTCGCGGTCCAGCCGAGCGGACGCCGCTTCGAAGTCGGCGACGACGAGACCGTCCTCTCGGCCGCATTGCGTTCGGGCGTCGGCTTGCCGTACGGCTGCCGGAACGGCGCCTGCGGATCGTGCAAGGGCCGCGTCGCCGAGGGCCGCGTCCATCACGACCCGCATCAGGCGAGCGCGTTGTCGGCCGACGAAGAGGCACGCGGGCTGGCGCTGTTCTGCAGCGCGCGTCCCGACAGCGACCTCGTGATCGAGGTCCGCGAGGTGCGCGGGATCGGCGAAATCCCGATCAAGAAGCTGCCTGCGCGGGTCGCGAGCCTGACCCGGGCCGCGCCCGACGTCGCGATCGTCCGGCTCCAGCTGCCGGCGGCGGAGCGCCTCCAGTACCTGCCCGGCCAGTACGTCGAGATCCTGTTGAAGGACGGCCGACGCCGCAGCTATTCGATGGCCGGTGCGCCGGGCGTCGCCGACCAGATCGAGCTGCACATCCGCCACACGCCGGGTGGCGCGTTCAGCGACCACGTGTTCGGTGCCGGCGCCACGCAGATGAAGGAGCGCGACATCCTGCGCTTCGAAGGGCCGCTCGGCTCGTTCTTCCTTCGCGACGACAGCACGAAGCCGATGGTGCTGGTCGCAAGCGGCACCGGTTTCGCGCCGATCAAGGCCATCGTCGAGCACGCCGTGCTGAAGGCGCTCGACCGACCGATGACGCTGTACTGGGGCGGGCGCCGGCCGCACGATCTGTACCTCGACGCGCTCGCGCGCGAATGGGAAAGCGTGCTGCCGTCGTTCCGCTACATCCCGGTGGTCTCGGATGCGCTCGCCGACGACGGCTGGGACGGACGCGTCGGCTTCGTGCATCGCGCGGTCCTCGACGACTTCGCGGACCTTTCCGGTCATCAGGTGTACGCGTGCGGCGCGCCGATCGTCGTCGAATCGGCGCGCCGCGACTTCGTCCACGATCGCGGGTTGCCGGAAGACGAGTTCTTTGCCGACTCGTTCACGACGGCTGCGGATCTCGCGGCGGGCGTCGTCGGCGCGGTCGGGCCGGGCGGCGCGTTGGCGGCCTGACGCCGAGGACTTCGAAGGCAACGAAGGCACGATGTCGATCGTTCGGAAAGGGGCCTTGGGATCGTGGCTCGCGGTCCTCGTCGCCGCGGTCGCGATACCGGGCGTCGCCCAGGTCGTCGAGCAGGCCGCGGCGCCGCTTGCCCGCGCCGGGCTTCCGCCGGTCGAGTCGTTCTTCAGTCGACCGAAGTACTCGCTGCTGTCGTTGTCGCCCGACGGCAAGCTGTTTGCCGCGCTGGTTCCCGCGATCGGCCGGCAGAACCTCGCGTTGATCGATCTCGACCGGGGAACGGCGAAGCTGCTGACCAGCTTCACCGACGTCGACGTGTATCGCTATCGCTGGATCGGCGACCAGAGCATCGAGTTGCAGATCGCCGACATCGGCGACGCGGGCGGCGTTCGCATCCGCGGCGTCATGCTGATCGATACCGGCGGCAACCTGATCCGCGACCTGAGGACGAGCGGTCACCGCGGCGCGCCGCGCATCATCACCGCGCTCGACCGGGCCGGCGATCAACTGATCGTCCAGTCGTACGAGCGCAACATCGCCGGCCTGGATGCCTATCGCTACACGCCGCGCAACAACCGGATGGAATTGCTGACGCTCCACAGTCCGGGCGACGTCGAGGCGTTCGTCGCCGACCGGGCCGGGCAGGTCCGTGTGGCCGTCTCGGTGCCGCGCGGCGGCAAGCGCCGCGTGCTGTCGTACCGGCGCAGCAACGACGACCGATGGACGGTGTTGCGCGACGAGCCGGTCGAGGCGGCTTCGTTGACGCCGCTCGCGTTCGGCTTCGACGACAAGACGCTCTACGTCCTCGCCCGCGACCAGGCCAACGGCGATCGCGCCGCGATCCACACGTTCGATCCGGAGACCAACCAGCTCGGCGAGAAGATGTACGAGAACGAGCGGATCGACGCCGGCGCGCTCGTGTTTGACGAGGTCCGCAAGGTCCTGGTCGGCGTCCGGGACGACTCGCGCGGCGGCGTGACCTGGTTCGATCGCGAGTGGAAGGGGTTGCAGGCATCGATCGATGCCGCGCTGCCGGCTACCCGCAACTTTCTCGCGTGGCCCCGCTTCGACACGGGACGCGTGATCGTGCGGACCGAGTCCGAGACGCAGCCGCCGATCTTCTACCTGCTCGATCGCACGACCCACCAGATGGCCGCGGTCGCCACGGCCTTTCCGCAGCTCGACGAGAAGGACCTGTCGCCGCGGCAGCAGGTCCGCTACACGGCACGCGACGGCCTGCCGATCCCGGCTCACCTGACGATGCCGAAGCGGCCCGACGGCAGCAAGCCGCCGCTGATCGTCTACATCCACGGCGGCCCGTACGTGCCGGCGAGCGGGTTCGGCTACAACCGCGACGCACAGTTCTTCGCATCGCGCGGCTATGCGACGCTGGAGCCCGACTTCCGTGGAACGCAGGGCTACGGCCGCGCCTTCGAACAGGCCGGCTGGAGGCAGTGGGGCCTTGCGATGCAGGACGACATCACGGACGGCGTGCGCTGGCTGGTCGACGCCGGCCGCGTCGACGGCGACCGCGTCTGCCTGTTCGGCGCCAGTTACGGCGGCTATGCGACGCTGTGGGGGCTCGAGAAGGAGCCGCAGATGTTCCGCTGCGGCGTCGCCGAGGTCGCCGTGTCCGACCTCGAGATGATGTTCGACGTCACCTGGTCCGACTTCATGCGTCGGGACCTCGACGACAGCGCGACCAACTATCTGACGCGCGTCATCGGCGATCCGTCGAAGGACCGCGAGAAGATGCGCGCGGTGTCGCCGCTGTATCACGCCGACCGCATCCAGGCGCCGCTGCTGCTCGCCTACGGCGCCGCCGACCAGCGCGTTCCGGTGGTCCACGGCAACCGGATGCGGAGCGCGCTCGAGAAGTATGGCAAGCCATACGAGTGGGTCGTCTACGACGACGAAGGTCATGGCTTCAACAAGGAAGCGAACCAGTTCGATTTCTATCGACGGGTCGACGCGTTCCTCGCGAAGAACCTCGCGCCGCGGTCGCCGCCGTGACGGCCCCCGGCCGGCCCGGCTGAGGCATCGTGTACGTTCCGAAGCACTTCGCGCACGACGACCGCGCCGACCTGCTGAAGGTCATGCGCGACCACGCGTTCGCAACCATCGTCGGCACGGTCGACGGCGAGCCGTTCGCGACCCACGCGCCGGTCCGCGTCGACGCGATGCCCGACGGCAAGGTGGTCGTCGAGGGACACGTCGCGTCGATGAACCCGCACGCGCGCGCGCTCGGCGACGGGAGGCGGACGATGGTGATCTTCCACGGTCCGCACACGTACGTCTCGCCGACCCTCTATCGCTCGGAAGGACGGGTTCCGACCTGGAACTACATCGCGGTCCATGCGACCGGTGCCGGCACGACGATCGACGATGCGAATGCGAAGCGCGCGATCCTGCAGCGGCTGATCGCGGAGCACGAGCCGTCGTTCGCGGCCCGCTTCGACGCGTTCGACGACCGTCATCGCGACGCGCTGCTGGCCGCGATCACCGGCTTTCGCATCGACGTGGACCGGCTCGAAGGCAAGTTCAAGCTCGGACAGCATCGCCTCGCCGACGACCTGCCGGCGATGCAGGCGGCGCACGAGCGGGGCGATGCGGATCGACGCGCGATCGCCGACTGGATGAAGCGGCTCGGCTACTGGCGCTGACGTTCGCCGCGCCGTCGGAGCGCCCAGCGCCCGAGCGACCCGACCGCGACGATCGCGACCAGCGCCGTGCCGAGCAGGGTCGCGAGGCCGCGCCAGTCGGGATCGGCGAGCCAGGTGGCGAACTGCGTGGCGACCCCCGTCATCAGGATCATCGCGGGGAGCAGACCGACCGCCGTCCCCGCGACGAAGTCGACGAAGCCGACGCGCGATGCGCCGGCGACGACGTTCTGCAGCGAGAACGGGATCGGCGCCAGCCGCAGCAGCGCGATCGCGACGAAGCCGCGCGCCGCGAGACGGAAGTTCCACGCGTCGAGCCGCGAACCGGTGCGCCGCGCGAGCCAGCCATCCACCAGGTCGCGGGCCGCGAAGCGACCGATCGCATACACCGTGATGCCGTTGACGATCATGCCGGCGAATGCGTACAGCGCCCCGGGCCAGGCGCCGAACAGGACGACGGTGGCGCCGATCATCAGCGTGCCGGGCGCGGCGACCAGGCCCGAGAGCACGTGGATCGCGACCACGACGACCGGCGCGAGCGGCCAGGCGCGCGCCTGCCGCTGGTACGCCGACAGGATTTCCGGGTCGAGGGCGCGCGACAGCGGCGTGACGGTCCAGGCGACCGCGAGCGCGACGAGGAAGAGCGCGAGCAGCGCGACGCCCACGAGGCGCATGCGCGACGCGGCGGTGGTGGCAGGCGGTGGAGACGGGCGGGACATCGCGGCAGTCTATGCGACGGACGCCGGGACGGAGCCGGGCCTTGCGCCGCGACAATCCGCATCCGCATCGGCGACATGTGCCAACGACGGGTGTTTCCGATCCGGTCGAGACCCGCTCGGATGGGAGCGCGTGCTGATGCGGACACGGCAAGCACGACGCAGGTCGACGCCGTCGGACGTGCCGTGTGAGTACCGGGTGGCCGGGAAGCGAAGAACTACTCGCCCAGATACGCCGCCCGCACCTTCGGGTCGTCGAGCATCGTCGCTGCGTTGCCGGTCATCGTGATCAGCCCCGACTCCATCACGTAGCCGCGGTCGGCGGCCTGCAGCGCGAGGCGTGCGTTCTGCTCGACCAGCAGGATCGTCATCCCCTGCGCGCGGATGTCGCGGACCACCTCGAAGATCTTCTCGACCATGATCGGCGACAGGCCCATCGACGGCTCGTCGAGCAGCAGCAGCCGCGGATGGCCCATCAGCGCGCGGGCCATCGCGAGCATCTGCTGCTCGCCGCCCGACATCGTGCCGGCGAGTTGCCCGGCGCGTTCCTTCAGACGCGGGAACGTGACGAACATGCGCTCGATGTCGGCCTTGATCGACGCCTCGTCGGCGCGGACGTACGCGCCCATCCGCAGGTTCTCGACGATCGTCATCCGGGCGAACACGCCGCGGCCTTCGGGCACCATCGCGAGGCCGTCCGCGAGCAGCTTGAAGGTCGGCGTGCCGGCGAGGCTCTTGCCGAGGTAGCGGATCGTCCCGGCCGCCGGCTGCAGCAGTCCGGTGACGGCGCGCAGCGTCGTCGTCTTGCCCGCGCCGTTGGCGCCGATCAGCGTGACCAGCTCGCCGTCGCGGATCTCGAGGTCGATGCCCTTGACGGCCTTGATGCCGCCGTAGTTGACCATCAGCCCTTCGATCGCGAGCAGCGTCGTCGCCGGTTCGGCCTTGGGGACGGCGGCCATCAGTGCGCACCTCCGGCGCCGAGGTACGCCTCGATGACCGCCGGATTCCTCTGCACGTCGGCCGGCACGCCCTCGGCGATCGGCTTCCCGTAGTCGAGCACCGTCACGCGATTGCAGAGGCCCATCACCAGCTTCACGTCGTGCTCGATCAGGAGGATCGTCCGGCCGTCGGCGCGGATGTTGTCGAGCAGGTCGCGGAGCGACACCTTCTCGGTCGCGTTCATGCCGGCGGCCGGCTCGTCGAGCGCGAGCAGCTTCGGCTCGGTCGCGAGCGCACGCGCGATCTCGAGGCGCCGCTGGTCTCCGTACGACAGCGTACGCGCGCGAAAGTCGGCGTACCTCGCGACGCCGACGTATTCGAGCAGCTCCATCGCCTTCTCGCGGATCGCGCGCTCTTCGCGCCGCGCGCCCGGCGTCCGCAGCACCGCGCCGATCACGCCGGCGCGCGTGCGCACGTGGCGGCCGACCATCACGTTCTCGATCGCGGTCATCTCGCCGAACAGGCGGATGTTCTGGAACGTCCGCGCGATCCCGGCCCGTGCGACCTCGTGCGGCGCCGACGGCGAGTACGGCGACCCGTCGAGCTCGAAGCTGCCGGAGTCCGGCTGGTAGAGGCCGGTGATGACGTTGAAAAACGTCGTCTTGCCGGCGCCGTTCGGACCGATCAGGCCGTAGATCATCCCTTCGCGGATCGTGACGCCGACGTCGGAGAGCGCCTGCAGGCCGCCGAAGCGCTTGTTGACGCCCTTGATCGACAGCATGACCTTCGCCTTTGCGACGTCGCGCGACGTGGTCGGAGCGACGGCGACGGCCTCCATCGTCATGCGCCTTCCGCCGCGGCGCGCTTCGCCTTGATGCCGCCGAGGCCCCGGCCGTGTTCGGGCGCCGGCCACAGCCCCGCCGGTCGGAACAGCATGATGCCGACCATCGCGAGGCCGTACAGCAGTTGCCGGATGATCTCGGCGTCGACGAGGACGCGGCCGAACAACTGCTCCTGCACCGGCACCGCGAGGTGACGCAGCACTTCGGGGAACGCGGCCAGCAGCACGCCGCCGAGGACGACGCCGGGGATGTGGCCCATCCCGCCCAGCACCACCATCGCGAGCACGACCACCGACTGCAGCAGCCCGAACGACTCGGGCGAGACGAAGCCCTGGAACGCCGCGAACATCGCGCCCGAGACGCCGCCGAACGACGCGCCCATCGCGAACGCGAGCAGCTTGATGTTCCGCGTGTTGATGCCCATCGCCTTCGCGGCGATCTCGTCCTCGCGGATCGCGACCCAGGCGCGGCCGATCCGCGAGTTCTGCAGCCGGATCGAGAAGAACACGATGACGACCACGAGCGCGAGGAACAGGTAGTAGTAGAGCTGCACGACCGACATCGGAAAGCCGAAGACCACGGCCGGCTCGCCGAACGACACCCCGCCGATGGAGACCGGGTCGATCTTCAGGATGCCCTTCGGCCCGTTCGTGATGTTGACCGGCGAATTCAGGTTGTTCATGAAGATGCGGATGATCTCGCCGAATCCGAGCGTGACGATCGCGAGGTAGTCGCCGCGCAGCTTCAGCGTCGGGGCGCCGAGGATGATGCCGAACGTCGCGGCCACCGCGGCGCCGAGCGGCACGATGATCCAGACCGGCAGGTGAATGCCGTTCGCCGCGACCTTCGCGCCGAACAGGTCGACCAGCCAGTGGCCGAGCTGCGGATAGGTGTCGACGAACGACTGCAGAACGATCGCGAACTGCGGCGACGCGAGCAGCGCCGCCATGTACGCGCCGACCGCGTAGAACGCGATGTAGCCGAGGTCGAGCAGCCCCGCGAAGCCGACCACGATGTTGAGGCCGAGCGCCAGCATGATGTACAGCAGCGACAGGTCGAGGATGCGGACCCACGAGTCGCCGCCCTGCTGCGACGCGACGATCGGCGCGAACAGCAGCGCCACCGCGAGGAGCGCGAGGCCGAGGTAGGCCCTCCGCGTCGGGGCGCCGAGCGGCAGGGCCGGATCGATCGCGACCGCCGGTGACGTCGGGATGCGCGTCGGGCCGGTCATGCGCGGTCCGCCACGCGCTCGCCCATGATCCCGGACGGTCGCAACGTGAGCACGATGATCAGCACGATGAACGCGATGATGTCCTGGTAGTCGCTGCCGAGG
Organism: uncultured Burkholderiaceae bacterium; assembly: GCA_964242935.1. Classification (GTDB taxonomy): domain Bacteria; phylum Pseudomonadota; class Gammaproteobacteria; order Burkholderiales; family Burkholderiaceae_D; genus CAHJXF01. The sequence continues at coordinate 7,797 of CAXTDA010000089.1, forward strand.
AAGCCGTCGGT
>CAXTDA010000089.1:7907-9905 GCA_964242935.1 uncultured Burkholderiaceae bacterium
CGCATCGCGCGGCCGAGCTTCGTCTTCTCGACCAGCAGCACGAGGCCGCCCATCATCAGCGCCGCGACGATGAGGATCATGATCTGCGTCGGCGTGATCAGCGCGCCGCCCACGTCGATCGCGGTGTTCGGCAGCAGCGGCGGGAAGACCTTGTAGTTCCGTCCGAAGACGATCATCGCGATCGTCTGCAGGATGATCGACACGCCGATCGCGGTGATCAGCGGCGCGAGGCGAGGCGCGTTGCGAAGCGGCCGGTACGCGACCCGCTCGATCGTCACGTTGACGATCACGCAGACCGGGATCGCGGCGAGCAGACCGAGGATCAGCAGCATCCAGCCGGGGAGGCCCGGCGCGACGCCGTGCAGCCCGGTCACCACGGCGTACGCGGTCAACGCACCGACCATCAACACGTCGCCGTGCGCGAAGTTGATGAGGTTGAGGATGCCGTACACCATCGTGTAGCCGAGGGCGATCAACGCGTAGATGCTGCCGACGACGAGGCCGTTGAGGATCTGCTGAAAGAGGATTTCCATCGGTGTCCCGCGCGCGCGGTGCCGCTCCCTTCGTCGTCCGACCGCCTCGACCACCGTTCGAATCGCCGTCCGGCATACGCAATAGCCATGCTCAAGCGAGGGGCATGGTAGCAAGCGGCCCGGCGCCGGACCCTCCCGATTAACCCTCGGCGAGCGTCATCAACGAGGCGTTCCCGCCGGCGGCCGCGGTGTTGACACTCGTCGCCATTTCGCGCATCAGCCGCCAGAGCTGCAGCACGGGCTCGGTGCGCCCGTCCCACGCGATCGTGGCGACCAGCGGCCCCGGTCGTGCGCCGCACGCCGCTTTGGTGCGCACACGGTCGATACCGGTCTGCGCGAGCAGCACCGCCTCGAGGTCGTCGAGCGTCGCGACGTCGCCGTCCCACGGCGTGACGAAGTGCCGCAAGGTCGACGGCAGCCGGCCGGTCTCGACGAACGGCACGACGCCGACCGACAGCGACGCGACGACCTGGCGCAGCAGCGTCTCGACGTCGTCGGCCACGCACGCGATGCGTTCGCGCGGCCGCAGCGACAGCGTGTCGACCTCGCCGGTCGGGCCGGGCAGCATCATCGTCGTCAGGCCCATCGCGGTGGCCTCGCACAGCACGCAGTGCGCGTCGAGGCGCCGACGCGCGGCGTCGTCGAGCGCGTCGCAGCGGCCGAGCGCGGATCGGAACGCCGCCAGCCCGCCGCTCTCGGGCACGCGTCGCGCTTCACGGCCATCGGGCCGGAAGCGATGCGCGCCGCGGCCGCCGTCGAGGCGCGCGAGATAGAACGGACCGCCGGCCTTCGGTCCGGTGCCCGACAGGCCCTCGCCGCCGAACGGCTGCACGCCGACCGTCGCGCCGATCAGCGTCCGGTTGACGTACAGGTTGCCCACGCGGGCGCGCGCGGCGACGCGATCGATGTGCTCGTCGATGCGGCTGTGGATGCCCATCGTCAGCCCGTAGCCGGTCGCGGCGATGTCGTCGACCAGCGCGTCGAGTTCGCCGAAGCGCCAGCGGACGACGTGCAGCACCGGGCCGAACACCTCGGCCGGGATGTCGGCGATGCGGTCGATCTCGATCAGCGTCGGCGCGACGAACGTGCCGTTCGCGCACGCGTCGGGAAGCGGCAACGCATGGACGCGATGTCCGCGTGTGCGCATCGCGTCGACGTGCGCGGTGACGCGGTCGCGGGCTTCGGCATCGATCACGGGGCCGACGTCGGTCGCGAGACGCCGCGGGTCGCCGACGGCGAGCTCCGCCATCGCGCCCTTCAGCATCGTCAGGGTCGTGTCGTAGACCGCGTCCTGCAGGCAGAGGACGCGGAGCGCGGAGCAACGTTGCCCCGCCGAATCGAACGCGGAGACCAGCGCGTCGACGACGACCTGCTCGGTCAGCGCGCTCGAGTCGACGATCAGCGCGTTCTGGCCGCCGGTCTCGGCGACCAGGACCGGATCGTCGTCGCGCGCGGCGAGCGTGGT
>CAXTDA010000089.1:9915-11655 GCA_964242935.1 uncultured Burkholderiaceae bacterium
ATCTAGCGCAACACGACGGTCGAAACGCTCAACAGGACGCCGCAGATCGACGAAATCTCGACCAGCGCCGAGCCGACCGCACCGTCGCCGGGCAAGAGGTGCAGCACGTCGCGCGGGATCCCGGCCGCGTGGAACAGCGCCACCGCCCGCGCCGCGGTCAATGGCGTCTGCTCGGCCGGCTTCGCGAGCACGCAGCGGCCCGCGGCGAGCGCGGCGACCACCTGGCCGGTGAAGATCGCGAGCGGGAAGTTCCACGGCGAGATGCAGACGAGCGCCGCCCGGGGCGGCCCGTCGGCCGCCGGCATCGCGGCCTCGTCGACGATCTGCTTCGCGTAGTAACGGCAGAAGTCGACCGCTTCGCGGACCTCGCCGACGGCGTTGCCGAACGTCTTCCCCGCTTCACGGACTGCGAGCGCGATCAACGTGGGTCGGTGTGCCTCGAGCGCGTCGGCGCAGCGTTCGAGCAACGCCGCGCGCGACGCGGCCGCGAGACCGGCCCAGGCGGGGGCGGCAGCGGTCGCGTCGACGACGGCGTGATCGATCGTTTCGCGTGTCGCGGTGGCGATGTCGCCGACCGTGTCCGTGTGGTCCGCCGGGTTGACGATCGTGACGCGCGGACCGGTCGACTCGACCGATGACGCGTCGACTTCCTCCGCGTGCGACATCTCGTCGACCAGCGTCGCGCGCGCGTCCACCCGCGCGGGGGCGCCCCCCGCCCCGTTGCGCCCCCCGTCGGGGTAGCGGTGCGCGGGCGACGGGGAGCGCGGGTGCGGGCGGGCGCCGCGCTCGCGCACCTGCTGCACGGGGTCGACGACGAGCTCCGCGACCGGCACCCGCGCATCGACGATGCGGTTGACGAACGACGTGTTCGCCCCGTTCTCGAGCAGCCGGCGGACGAGATACGCGAGCAGCGTCTCGTGGCTGCCGACCGGCGCGTAGACCCGGCAGGACAGCGCCGATCCGTCTTCGACGATCTGGTCGTACAGCGTCTCGCCCATCCCGTGCAGGCACTGGAACTCGTAGTCGCTCTCCGCGACGCCGACCGCGCGCGCCGTGTCGCGCACCCACGCCAGCGTGTACGCGTTGTGCGTCGCGAACTGCGGATAGATCGCGTCGGCCGCATCGAGTAGCTGGCGCGCGCAGGCCTGGTACGCGACGTCGGTGTGCGGCTTTCGCGTGTACACCGGGTAGCCGTCCTGGCCCTCGATCTGCGCGCGCTTGATCTCGGAGTCCCAGTAGGCGCCCTTCACCAGGCGGCCCATCAGGCTCCGCCCGGCCCGCGGACGGGTGCGACGCGACAGGTCGGCGACGAACGCGATCACCGCGGGCGCGCGCTTCTGGTAGGCCTGGACGACGAAGCCGAGTCCGTTCCAGCCGTCGAGGTCGGCGTCGTCGGCGAGCGCCTCGAGCAGGTCGAGCGACAGGTCGAGTCGCTCGGACTCCTCGGCGTCGATGTTGAGGCCGATGTCGTGTTTTCGCGCGGCCAGCGCCAGCGACTTCGCGATCGGCAGCAGCTCGGCCATCACGCGCTCGCGGGTCGCGCGGCCGTAGCGCGGATGGAGCGCCGACAGCTTGATCGAGATGCCGGGTCGGCGGCGGACGTCGCTGGTCCCGGCGTCGTCCTCGGTCTTCGCGGCCGAGGCGCCGATCGCGTCGATCGCATGCCGGTACGACGCGAGGTAGCGCGCCGCGTCGCCGGCGGTCAGCGCCGCCTCGCCGAGCATGTCGTACGAATAGCGG
>CAXTDA010000090.1:0-11589 GCA_964242935.1 uncultured Burkholderiaceae bacterium
CTGCGCGGCGGCGCGCGTGTTCGGGGACAGCGGCGTGGCCGCCGCGTTCTGCCAGTCGCGCGGCAACGTCGACGTCGACGGATAGCCGGCGTTGTCGAGGAGCGAACTCCACGCGACCTGCGAGAAACCGACGTAGCGTCGACTGCCCACCGTCACGACCGGCGCCGTGCCGTCCGGCGACTGCTGCTTGAAGAGCGCGATGTCCTCGTCGCTCGTGACGGTCCGTTCGGCGAACGGCACGCCGCGGCCGCGAAGGAACGCGCGCGCGTCGTCGCAGGGGCCGCACTTGTCGCCGGTGTACAGCGTGACCGGATACCGCGTCGTCGCCTGCTGCAGCTCGAACGGCAGGGCCGGCGCCGCGGTCGCCTCCCCACCGGGCTTCTTCTGCTCGACGATGCGGAAGGGTGCCGGCGGCGGCACGTCGCTGTAGGTGACGCGGCCGTCGGGACCGATCGACTTGTACTGGGCGCTTGCCGCCGTGCAAGCGAGCAGGACCGCGAGGCCGCCCGACACCGTGGCGAGAGCGGTCCGGCGGGCGTGGATCGTCAGCGACATGTCAATCTCCGTTGAACCGCGCGCCCGATCGCGTCTTCAGGCGGTCTCGACCATCCCATTGTGCCGGAGCAGCGCGTCGAGGTCCGGCTCGCGACCGCGGAACGACACGAACGACTCGATCGCGGGACGGCTGCCGCCGACGCCGAGGATCTCGTCGAGGAAACGGGCGCCGGTCGTGGGGTTCAGCACGCCGTCCTCCTCGAATTGCGCGTACGCGTCGGCCGACAGCACCTCGGCCCACTTGTAGCTGTAATAGCCGGCCGCATAGCCGCCCGCGAAGATGTGCGAGAACTGGTTCGGCTGCCGGTTGTAGTCGGGGACCGGGAAGACCGCCACGCTCTTTCGGACCTCGTCGAGCAGCGCCAGCACGGACCGGTCGCCGTTCGGGTCGAAGCCGCTGTGGAGGCGCATGTCGAAGATCGCAAACTCGAGTTGCCGGAGCGTCTGCATGCCCGCCTGGAAGTTCTTTGCGGCGAGCATGCGGTCGAACAGCGCGCGCGGAATCGCCGACCCGGTGTCGACGTGGGCCGTCATGTGCTCGACGACGTCCCACTCCCAGCAGAAGTTCTCGAGGAACTGCGACGGCAGCTCCACCGCATCCCATTCGACGCCGCGGATGCCGGCGACCGACGACTCGTCGACGCGCGTGAGCATGTGGTGGAGGCCGTGGCCGAACTCGTGGAACAGCGTGTTGACTTCCGAATGCGTGAACAGCGCCTCGCGCGTCGTCGCGCCCGACGCGTCGCGCATCGGTTCGGAGAAGTTGCAGGTGAGGTACGCGATCGGCGTCTGGCGACGGCCGTCGCTTCGAAGGCCGCGGCTGCGCGCCGACGCCATCCACGCGCCGCTCTTCTTGCCCGCGCGCGCGTAGAGGTCGAGGTAGAACTGTGCGACGACGGCGCCCGACGCGTCGACCAGGTCGAAGAACTTGACGTCCGGATGCCAGAGCGACGGCGCATCCGCGCCGGTGCGCTGGTGCGCCACGACGCCGAAGAGCCGCGCGACGACGCGGAACAGTCCGTCGAGCACTTTCGACTCGCGGAAGTAGGACTTCACTTCCTGCTGCGAGAACGCGTAGCGATGCTCGCGGAGCCGCTCGGATGCGAAGCCGACGTCCCAGGCTTCGAGATGTTCGGAGCCGAGGTGTTCGCGGGCGAACGCTTCGAGCTCGCGCAGGTCGCGCTCGCCGAACGGGCGGGCCCGCACCCGCAACTGCTCGAGGAACGCCAGGACGTGCTGCGGCGACTCCGCCATCTTCGGCACCATCGACAGCGTCGCGTAGTCGTCGTAGCCGAGCAGGTGCGCGGCCTCGGCGCGCAGCGCCAGGATACGTCCGATCAGCGGCCCGTTGTCCTGCTCGGGCTTGCCGAACTCGGACGCGCGCTTCGAATACGCCGCGTACACGGTCTCGCGGAGCGACCGGTCGTTCGCGAACTGCATCACCGCGAGGTACGACGGCATGTGCAGCGTGATCCGCCAGCCGTCCACGCCGTCCTGAAGCGCGCGGCTCCGGGCGGCGGCGATCGCGTCGTCGGGCATGCCGGCCAGCGCCGCGACGTCGGTGACGTCGAACGCGAACTCGTTGGTCGCGTCGAGCACGTGTTCGGAGAACGCCTGCGACAGCGTCGCGAGCTCCTCCTCGATCGCGGCGAAGCGCGCCTTCTCGGCCGGCGGCAACTCGGCGCCGCCCAGGCGGAAGTCGCGAAGCGCGTTGGCGACGACGCGACGCCGGCTCGGTGCGAGCGTCGCGAATTCGGCGGACCGTTCGATCGCGCGGTAGCGTTCGAAGAGCGCCTCGTTCTGCGACAGCGCGGTCCAGAACTCCGTGACCTTCGGCAGGCAGGCGTTGTACGCGGCGCGGAGCGCCGGCGTGTCGGCGACCGAGTTCAGGTGCGAGACCGCGGACCACACGCGGCCGACCTGCTCGGTCGCCTCCTCGAACGGCTCGACGAACGAGGTCCAGGTCGCCGCCGCGGGGTCGGCCTCGAGTGCGGCGATGGCGGCGTTGGCGGCGGCGAGCGCCGCGCCGAGCGCCGGCTCGACGTCGGCGGCATCGACCGCGTCGTAGCGGATCAGGTCGGTCTGTTCGAGGAGCGGGTTGGTACGGGATTCGGTCGTCATGTCGGAACGGAACGGAAAAGGTCGGTCGCCGCGCGTTCCGCGGCGACCACCGTGTTGTCGAGAAGCATCGCGATCGTCATCGGGCCGACGCCGCCCGGGACCGGCGAGATCCAGCCGGCGACGGCGCGAACCGGCTCGAAGTCGACGTCGCCGACCAGGCGGCCGTCCCGATCGCGGTTGATGCCGACGTCGACCACGGCGGCGCCGGGCCGGACCATGTCGGCGGTGACCGTTCGCGGGCGACCGACCGCGGAGACGACGATGTCGGCCTCGCGGACCAGCGACGCGAGGTCACGGGTCGCGCTGTGGCAGACCGTGACCGTCGCGTTTCGCGCCAGCAGCATCAAGGCCATCGGCTTTCCCACGGTGTTGCTGCGGCCGATGACCACCGCGCGCGCACCGTCGATTCGGACGCCCGCGTCGTCGAGCATCTTCATCACGCCGTACGGCGTGCACGGCCGGAAGCCGATGCCGCGCTCGATCCGGCCCGTCAGCAGCGCGCCGGCCGACGCGAGATGGAAGCCGTCGACGTCCTTCTCGGCCGCGATCGACTCCAGTACGCGTCCGGCGTCGATCGCCTGCGGCAGCGGCATCTGCACGAGGATGCCGTGGATCGACGGATCGGCATTGAGGCGGGCGATCGTGTCGAGGAGCGCCGCCTCGGACGTCTCGGCGGGCAGGCGCAGCGGGTCGGAGCGGATGCCGGCGTCGGCGCAGGCCTTCACCTTGTTCCGCACGTAGATCTGGGATGCCGGGTCGTCGCCGACCAGGACGACCGCGAGGCCCGGCGTCGCGCCGCGTTCGGCAAGCGCCCGGACGCGGGGACCGAGTTCGGCGCGCAGCCGGGCGGACAAGGCCGTGCCGTCGAGGAGGCGCGCACTCATTCAACGTTCCGGTCGAGGAGCGATTCGGGGTAACGCGGACGCGAAAGAAGCATGGTCGGGCCGGACAGCGGGGCGCGAGCTTAGCACGCGCCTCGCGTCGCGCGCCTCCGCGGAACGAGGGGCGCCGCCGTGTCGGACCGCTTTCCAGTCGGCCCGCGAATCTCGTAGGCGAAAGTCCTAGTCGCTCGCGTAATCAACGAGTTAACGCGACAGGCATAGCACTTGCGATTAGTCAACACAAGCCTGCACGAGGGGGTGAGCGCAAGACCGACCACCTCATCGACAGGATTCACCCATGCAACCGATCCGATTCGCCTTCGCGGCGATCGCCGTCACGCTCGCGACGACCGCGGCGGCGGTGCCGACCTCGAGCACATACGACTTCTCGACGCCCACCGCGAACTCGCACACGCCGGTCAATACGTCGGCCGGTTGGAACGCGACGAGCGGCACCAACTGGGGCAACTCGCTGACGTTCACGAGCACCGGCATCGCCATTCCGGTCACCGTGACCGCCTGGGCCAGCACCGGCGGCGTCGGCGGCTTCGACGGCACGATCCAGAGCGCCGCATTGACGCGCTACGGCAGCAACGAGCTCGCGATCACCAGCCGCTCGGCACTGACGACCAGCGGGACGTCGGTCGGCACGAGCGTGGCCGCGACGTCGGCCGGCGCGACGACCAACGGGGCGATGAACGCGGAGCTGCTGAATTGGATTCCGAACAGCGCCGCCAACAGCAACCAGCACGCGATCGACAACGCGGGCGGCTACGAGTCGCTGATGTTCTCGTTCACCAGCGCCGTCACGTTGAAGGACGTGTCGATCGGCTTCCCGAGCACCGGCAGCAGCATCGACTCCGACGCCACCGTGCTGGTTTACAACGGCGTCGGCGATCCGACGGCCGGCCTCAGCACGCGGACCTACGCGCAGCTGCTGCAGAACGGCTGGCAGGTCGCGGGCAACCTGCTCGACATCGCGAGCCCGACGAACAACGGCAAGGAAGCGTTGCCGATCAGCTCGAGCGGCCTGTCGTCGAAGTACTGGATGGTGGGGGCGTACATGGCGGTCGGCAGCAACAGCATGGCCAACCTCAACGACGGTCACGATTACGTGAAGGTCAGCGGGCTGACGGCGATCCGCGCGGTTCCGGAGCCGGACTCGATGGCGCTGCTGGGCATCGCATCGATCACGCTGCTCGTCCGTCGCCGGAAGGGCGCGCGACCGGCTTAGAAGTTTCAGGGTGGGTGGCAACTTTCCCCGCTTCGGCGGGGTTTTTTTTGCCGGTCAGCCCCGCGTCAAGGCAAGCCGCAGCAGGTCCGCGACGGTCCCCGCGTTGAGCTTGTCCATGATGTTCGCGCGATGCGCCTCGACCGTCTTGATGCTGATCCCGAGATCGTCGGCGATCTGCTTGTTGAGGCGGCCGGCGACGATGCATTCGAGCACCTGGCGCTCGCGGGCCGTCAGCCGCGACAGCAGGCCCTCGCGCTCGCGTTCGCGCTTTCGCATCTCCGCCTCGTCCTCGGCGGCGGCGAGCATGCGTTCGACGGACGCGCGCAGGTCGGCCTCGTTGAACGGCTTCTCGATGAAGTCGATCGCGCCCTTCTTCATCGTCGCGACCGCCATCGGCACGTCGCCGTGGCCGGTGATGAACAGGATCGGCAGGTTGACGCCGCGCGCGACGAGCTGCTCCTGCAGCTCGAGCCCGCTCATGCCCGGCATGCGGACGTCGAGGATCAGGCAGGCGGTGCGCGTCGGCTCGTAGTGCTTGAGGAAGTCCTCGGCCCGCGCGAAGCACGAGACCTGGTAGCGGTTCGCCTCGAGCAGCCAGCGCAACGAATCGCGGACGGCTTCGTCGTCGTCGACGACGTAGACGAGGCTCGCCGGACGGGCGGCATCGCGGCGGATGTCGGTGGGGGATTCGCGCAGCATGGTCGATTGTATGCGACCGGCCGTCCGGCTCCTCAGCGGCCGGTGGCGGCCGCGACCGCGTCGGCTTCGTGGACCGGCAGCCGCGCGGTCGAACGCGGCAGCGTGAAGCGGAAGATCGTGCCGCCTCCCGGGTTCGCCGCCGCGCCCAGCCGGCCGCCGTGGAACTCGACGATCGAGCGGCAGATGTTGAGGCCCATCCCCATGCCCTCGGCCTTCGTGCTGAAGAACGGCTCGAACAGCTTCTCGTGGAGATCGGCGTCGACGCCGGGCCCGCGATCGGCGACGGCGAATTCGACCTGGTCGAGGGGCGGCGCATCGTCCGGTCCGTCCTCGGGCTCGACGTTGCGGACCGAGACGACGATCTCGCGCACGCCGCCCTTGTCCTTCGTCTCGTCCATCGCCTCGCAGCCGTTCCGGATCAGGTTCAGCAGCACCTGCTCGATCAGGATCGGATCCGCGTCGATGTCGGCGATCGCGTTCGGCACCTGCGTGCGGATCGCGATCCGCCGCTTCGACGCCTCGATCTCCGCGAAGCCGACCGCGTCGTCGACGATGCCGCGGATGCGGCAACGGCGGCGGCGCGGCTCGCTCCGCTTCACGAACTCCCGGATGCGCCGGATGATGTGGCCGGCGCGCTCGGCCTGCGCCGACGTCTTCTGCAGCATCGCGAGCAGTTCGACGGGATCGGTCGCGGCGCCGGTCGCGATGTTGCGGCGGACGCGCGCGACGGTGCCCATGCTGTAGTTGCTGATCGCCGTCAGCGGCTGGTTCAGCTCGTGCGCGAGCGACGACGCCATCTCGCCCATCGTGATCAGGCGGCTCGTCAGCTGGACCTTCTCCTCCTGCTGGCGCTCGCGTTCCTGCGTCGCCTTCCGCGCCGTGATGTCGGTCGCGACCTGCATGCGGACCGGCGAACCGTCCACCCACTGGATGGTCCGTGTCCGCACCTCGAACCAGCGCTGCGCGTGCGCGCTGAAGACCTCGAGCGCGATCCCGTCGCGTCGTTGCGCGTGGCCGAGCGTCGACATCGGCCCGCCGGCCGCGCTCAGCTCGCGATGGCTGCGCGTGTCGTCGCCGAGCAGGTTGCGGTAGTAACGGTTGGCGAACAGCAGCGGGCCGGTCTCGGGCTCGGGCGCGTCCGGTCCGCCCACGATCGCGCACACCGACACGGCCGCGTCGAGCTCGTCGAGCACCGTGAGGAAGCGCGTCTGCGCCTCGGCCAGCTCCTGGCGCGCGCGCTTGCTCTGCGTGATGTCCGTCATCGACGTCATCCAGCCGCTCTGCACGCCGTCCGCGTCGATCAGCGGCGACACGTACATCCGCGTGTCGAGGTCGGTGCCGTCGCGCCGCCGCACGCGAACCTCGATGCCCGACGGCGGCGTGGCGCCGGTCAGCATCGTCCGCAAGCGGCTGTAGCTCTCGTCGTAGCGCTCGAGCGGCCAGTACGGGAACGGCGGCATCGCGCCGAGCAGCTCGTGCTCCGCGAAGCCGAGCATCCGGCAGAACGCGGGATTGACGTACGTGATGCGCCCGCTCATGTCGAGCACGCGCATCCCGGTCAGCATCGAATCCTCCATCGCGCGACGGAACGCGGTCTCGGCCTGCAGCGCGTGCTGCCGCACGCGACGCTGCGTGATGTCGTGGGCCACCGCGTACAGGAGGCGCTTGTCGCCGCGCGTCTGCAGGTCGGGATTGAAGTTCCACACCAGCCAGCGGTATTCGATCGTGCCGTCGGTGTTGAAGCGGCGGCAGCGGTTCTCGAACGCGCTGCCGACGCCGCCCTCGGCGATCCGCCGGAGCTCGGCGCTGGTCGCGGCGCGATCCTCGTGGTGGACCAGGTCGAGCAGCGACGCGCCCTGCAGGCTCGCGGGTTCGCGGCCGAGAATGCGGGCGCACGCCGGGTTGAGCCGCGTGATGCGGCCGCGATGGTCGATGACCGCGAGGATGTCGAGCGACAGGTTGAAGATCCGGTCGCGCGCGGCCTCGGCTTCCTGGCGTCCGCGCAGGTGGCGCATCTGCGAGAACAGCGTCCAGACGATCAGCAGCGACAGTGCGAGCACCGCCCAGACGAGGAACTTGTCGGCCAGCTGGCTGCGGATGCGGAACGCGGTGCCGCGCAGGTAGATGTCCATCAACGGCGCGCCGAGCGGCAACGTGAAGGTGCCGTCGGTGAGGTGCGCATCCTTCAGCGCGCCGGCCCCGAGCCGGCCGACCAGCAGGCGGCCGGCGCCGTCGACCAGCGACACGTTGAACTGCGCCGCCGCCTCCTTCGGGATCGAGAGCCGCGCGAGGCTCGCGAGCGACGTGACCGCGACGAGCGTGCCGTCGAAACGGTCCTTCGCGAGCAGCGGCACATGCAGATCGATGTACATGTCGCCGTCGGCCGCCGCGTACGGCCCCGAGTAGCGCGGCTGGCGGCGGTCGCGCGCCGCGTCGTAGGCCTCGCGCGAGACCGCGTTCTCGATCGCGTCGCCCTCCTCGCGCGGGCCGCCGTCGAACTGGACGTCCGAGACGACGATGCGTCGCCACATGCGGTCCGTGTCGACCCACGCGATGCTGATCAGCTCGGGATGCGCGCGGAGCACGGTCCGCGCGCTGCTCATGAACGCGGCCTCGTCGTCGTTGCTGCGGCCGAAGTCGTGCCCGAGCTGCATCATCTCGTCCTGCATCGTCAGCAGCCGCGCGCCGATGGTCTGCTGCGTCTCCTGGACGTCGCGCGAGAGCAGCTCGTGCTGCCGGTCGAGCTCGTCCTGACGCAGCGTGTAGAACACCGCGAGCATCACCGCGACGAAGAGCACGATCGCGAACAGCGGCGCGAGCCAGTACCAGCGCGCCAGCGCCGCGACCCGGCGCGTCAGCGCGTCGCGGAGGCCATCGAACGCGCGTTCGACGCGACCGTGACCGTCGTTCGGGCGGTCTGGGCCTGCGGGGTCGGCCGAATCGGGATCGGGAGTCGTCACGCGCATCGTTCGCGAGGAGGGAGCGACGACCAGTATCGCAAACTCGCGAGCGATCGACGGTTCGCTACCGCAAAGCGGGACATCGGCTTGATGGCCCGTCGGCCGTCCTCTACACTTCGGCGACGTCATCGAGTCGCGCGCACTGCCCCACCCCAACCGCACCAAACTCTCTTTCCGGATCGCCGTCGCCGTCGTCCGAACGGTGTGCGTACCGGATCACAACGAGGAGGAGAACGCACATGGCTGCCCAGCCCGATCAGGTAACGGCTGCGAACAACGCTGGGTTCGACGACAGCGATCCGGGCGAGACGCGGGAGTGGCTGGATGCGTTGACCGCCGTCATCGAGCGCGAGGGGCCGGAGCGCGCGCACCAGTTGCTCGCCCAGCTGATCGACACCGCGCGCCAGTACGGCGCCGAGATCCCGTTCTCCGCCGAGACGCCGTACATCAACACGATTCCCGTGGACCAGGAGGTCCGCAACCCCGGCAACCTCGAGATGGAGGAACGGCTGCGGTCGCTGATGCGATGGAACGCGATGGCGATCGTCGTCCGTGCGAACAAGGGCGAGGGTGACCTCGGCGGCCACATCGCGTCGTTCGCGTCGCTCGCGAACATGCTCGGCGCAGGCTTCAATCACTTCTGGCACGCGCCCACCGACGATCACGGCGGCGACCTGCTGTACATCCAGGGCCATTCCGCACCCGGCATCTACGCGCGCGCGTTCCTCGAAGGCCGGCTGACCGAGGAGCAGATCACGCATTTCCGTCAGGACGTCGACGGCAAGGGCGTGACGTCGTACCCGCATCCGAAGCTGATGCCGGACTTCTGGCAGTTCCCGACCGTGTCGATGGGCCTCGGTCCGATCCAGGCGATCTACCAGGCGCGCTTCCTCAAGTACCTCGAGGCGCGCGGCATCGCGAAGACCGCGAACCGGAAGATCTGGGTGTTCTGCGGCGACGGCGAGATGGACGAGCCCGAGTCGCTCGGCGCGATCAACATGGCCGCGCGCGAGAAGCTCGACAACCTGATCTTCGTCATCAACTGCAACCTGCAGCGGCTCGACGGTCCGGTGCGCGGCAACGGCAAGATCATCCAGGAGCTCGAGGCCGACTTCCGCGGCACCGGCTGGAACGTCATCAAGGTGATCTGGGGTTCGTACTGGGACCCGCTGCTGGCCAAGGACAAGGACGGCACGCTGAAGAAGGTGATGATGGAAACCGTCGACGGCGAATATCAGAACTACAAGGCGAACGACGGCGCCTACGTCCGCAAGAACTTCTTCGGCAAGGACCCGCGGCTGCTCGAGATGGTCTCGAAGATGACCGACGAGGACATCTGGCGCCTGAATCGCGGCGGCCACGATCCGCACAAGGTCTACGCCGCCTATCACGCCGCCGTCAACACGGTCGGCAGGCCGACCGTGATCCTCGCGAAGACCGTCAAGGGCTTCGGGATGGGCAAGATCGGCGAGGGCAAGAACACCACGCACCAGCAGAAGAAGATGACGGACGACGCGGTCCGTCAGTTCCGTGATCGCTTCAGCCTGCCGATCGCCGACGACCAGCTGCACGACGTGCCGTTCATCAAGCCCGATCCGGAGAGCGCGGAGATCAAGTACCTGCAGGAGCGTCGTGCGGCGCTCGGCGGGTACCTGCCGCAGCGGCGCGCCCGCGCCGACGAGTCGTTCACGACGCCGGACCTGTCGGCGTTCGAGGCGGTGACGACAGCGACCGCCGAAGGGCGCGAGATGTCGACGACGATGGCGTTCGTGCGCATCCTGACCGCGTTGCTGCGCGACAAGCAGCTCGGCCCGCGCGTCGTGCCGATCATTCCCGACGAGGCGCGCACGTTCGGGATGGAAGGCATGTTCCGCCAGCTCGGCATCTTCAGCCAGCAGGGCCAGCTGTACGAGCCGGTCGACCGCGATCAGGTGTCGTACTACAAGGAAGACAAGGCCGGGCAGATCCTCGAGGAGGGGATCAACGAGGCGGGCGCGATGAGTTCGTGGATCGCGGCGGCGACGTCGTACTCGACGAACAACCGCATCATGATCCCGTTCTACATCTACTACTCGATGTTCGGGTTCCAGCGGATCGGCGACCTCGCATGGGCGGCGGGCGACATGCAGGCGCGCGGCTTCCTGCTCGGCGGCACCGCGGGCCGCACGACGCTGAACGGCGAGGGGCTGCAGCACCAGGACGGCCACTCGCACATCCTGTCGGCGACGATCCCGAACTGCGTGTCGTACGACCCGACGTTCGCCCACGAGCTCGCGGTCATCATGCAGGACGGCCTGAAGCGGATGGTGGAGCAGCAGGAGAACGTCTACTACTACATCACGCTGATGAACGAGAACTACCCGCACCCGGGCCTGAAGGCGGGCCAGGAAGAGGGAATCCTGAAGGGGATGTACTCGTTCTCGCGCGGTCCCGCCGCGAACAAGACGCGCGTGCAGCTGCTCGGCTCGGGGACGATCCTTCGCGAAGTGATCGCCGCCGCCGAACTGCTCGACAAGGACTGGGGCGTCGCCGCCGACGTGTGGAGCTGCCCGAGCTTCACCGAACTCGCCCGCGAGGGCGACGATGTCGCGCGCGAGAACCTGCTCAAGCCGACCGCCAAGGACCGGTCACCGTACGTCACGCAGCAGCTCGAGAAGACGACCGGACCGATCGTCGCGTCGACCGACTACATGAAGCTGTTCGCCGAACAGGTTCGTGCCTACATGCCGAAGGGCCGCACCTATCGTGTGCTCGGCACCGACGGCTTCGGCCGCTCGGACACGCGGGCGAAGCTGCGCGCGCACTTCGAGGTCGACCGCCACTTCGTCGTCGTCGCCGCGTTGAAGGCGCTGGCCGACGACGGCACGGTGCCCGCGGCGAAGGTCGCCGAGGCGATCCAGAAGTACGGGATCGACGCGAACAAGACGAGACCGGCCACCGCCTGACGACGGAATCGCGAAAAGCGGGGGCTGCCGAACGTCGCCTTCCGCCTTTCGCGCGAATCCACCCCAGCGAGCCGAACCACCCGGCGGTCCTCTTCGATCGACACGAAGAGCGACGGCGACGAGCGACGACAAGAAGCGAGCGTATCCATGGCAACGATCGAGCTGCAGGTCCCCGACATCGGCGACTTCAAGGA
>CAXTDA010000091.1:0-11552 GCA_964242935.1 uncultured Burkholderiaceae bacterium
CGCGCCTCATGGCCGAGCTGTCCGGCGCCCTCGCCGCCTTCGCCACCGACCTCGAGGATCGGCAGGGCCGTCGTGCCGCCGGTCTTGCGGAGCAGCCAGTCGGGCCGCGGCCCCGGGACGGGGGGCCCCAGGCCGCCCCCCCCCTCCCGCGCGGCCGGGCGCGCCCGCCCCCGGCAGGATCTGCTGAAGCTGGCCGCCGCCGGTCGGCAACTGCTGGGCGAACGCTCCCTGGGCAAGGATCAGGGCGCAGCAGGCTGGCAGGACCGCTTTGAGAAATTCCGACATCCGTATCCATGGTTACGCGGGCGGTTGTTGCGCGCCTGGACGCGATCGACGCCAGTCGCCGCAGCACGAGAAGCCGCGCTGGCCAATCTACCCGGACGACCGGCCGCCCATCCGGCGAGAAGAGCCGGAAAAGTGCTCCAGACGGACGCCTGCCGCCCGGGCAGACCACGGGCCGCGTTTCGCGATCGAGCGCGTCTCGAAGCGGTCGGCGGACGGCCGGCTGCCGGACGACGGCCGCACCGACCCGGTCGCATGGATCACGCGATTCGCGAACGACCGCAGCGAAGTCCCCCACGATCCGCGCGTCGACGAGCGGTCGTCTGTGCGGCAGGACACGCACGGCGCCGCGCGATCTTGCGGCCGCCGCCGTCTCAGCCCGCGGTGGCCGTCACCGCGCGGAGCAGCGCGACCCTCTCCGTCTCGCCGACGACCTCCGAGTACTTCGCCTGCAGGTCGAACAGGCCGCCGTCGATGGAGTCGGCCTTGCGGAAGCCGAAGACCGATGGGCTGAGCCAGACGCCGGACATGCCGCTGTTCGACTTCATGGCGTTCTGTCGGCTGATCGGCTTCCAGGACGTGTGGGACTTCGAGAAGAAGTGGGCGCGGGAGGGGTCGTCCGATCGACCGTCAGGTCGTTCATCCGATCCGCGGCACCGGAGTGCTCGACACCGCGAACGGTCACGGATGCCAACGGGCACCGGTTCCTGTTCGTGAACCGGCGACGCGAGCGCTACGGCGCGGGCAGCAGCGGATCACGGCGCAGCGTGACCTCGAGCACCGGTGCCGACTCCAGCGTGCCGTCGTGCGGCGCCAGTTCGGCGATCACCACCACGCGCCACGCGGGTCCCGCCCCGTTCGGGATGAACTGGACGCGCGCGGGCATGCCGCGCGGACTCGGGACGCGGCTGAAGCGCCCGACGGCGAGTCGGAGCGCCTCGACCGTGGGCCGCGAGTCCGTCTCGAACGCGAGGGTGAGGGTGTAGGGCAGCCCTGAATCGGGATAGCGCGACAGCGAGGCGGCCAGGACACCCGGCATCGTCGGGCGCAACGCGATCGGCATCGGAATCCCCGGGTCGTGCTCGACGGAACCGACGCTCGCCACCACGTCGTCGAGCGTGAGCCCGTCCCGGGACAACAGCAGGACCAGC
This sequence comes from uncultured Burkholderiaceae bacterium, assembly GCA_964242935.1. Classification (GTDB taxonomy): domain Bacteria; phylum Pseudomonadota; class Gammaproteobacteria; order Burkholderiales; family Burkholderiaceae_D; genus CAHJXF01. The sequence continues at coordinate 1,434 of CAXTDA010000091.1, forward strand.
GCGCAAACGAGCGGGATCATGGGGCGTCGCTCGCCGCGTCAGGGCCCGCGCTGGAACGCGCGCTCGGCCGCGTCGCCCACTTCATGGGCATCGGCTTCGTACGGGATGTTGCGATACAGCGTGTACTTCTGCTCCACGACGGCGATCTGCGCACGCAGCGCATCGCGCTTCGCCACGGCGTTGGCGATCGTTGCCGGGTTGGCTGCCGCGGTGAGGGTCGTCAACGCGATCTCCGCTTCCGTGCGCTTCACGGCCATGTCATTCCACCCGTCGTCGTCGCTGATCGCCTGGTTCTTCGCCGCATCGGTCACATCGGCCTGAAACATCTGCTGGCCCATCGCCTTGAGCCTGGGGTCGGTCTTCGCGTCGAACTTCTTGGCCACCGCGGCGTTGGCGATCGCTGCGGAATGCCTTGTTCCGCGACGATCCCGGCCGCGTTCTGCTTGTTGACGCCCGCCGAGAAACGCGCCGCCAGGAATTGCTGCTCGGCGTGACGGGCCTCGTGCAGCGCGGTGTTGGCGACTTCGGCCGCGTCGCTGTCGCTGAGGGCGCCCCCGTTGACCAGGGCCTCGCTGATCGTGAAGCTCCACAGACTCGGCGTGAAGAAGCCCTTGATCTGGACCTTCTGCTTGCCGACGATCAGGAAGCCGGGGACTTCTGCAGCGGCGAGCTCGGCGTTGACGGCGCGGCCGAGCTCCTTGACCCGGTCGTCGACCGCCAGCGCCGTCCAGCGTCCCTGAATCCCTCGCACCGCAGCCGCGAAATGCTCCAGGGTCTTCACCTGGCCGAGACCCGTCAGGTCCGGCAGCTTGCCGGCCTTCCGGTCGTCCGCCCGCTTGATGCCGGCAGCCGACTCCTTCGGATAGACGCGCTTGCGGATCTCCTTCCATTCGGCGCCGGCGATCAGCGTCTTCAAATCCTGCGCGACGGTCGCGGCGTCGGTCGCCGGGGCCCGCTGGATCGATCGGGTCGCCCCGCCCGTCTCCTGCGATGGAGCGCGCCCGTAGCCCAGCATCTCGGCGACGGACCGGTTGCCGACATGGCGCTGCAGGTGCAGCAGCGCAGCGGCAGGCGACGGCGGGTTCCGGGGACCGCGATCGGCTGCGCCTTCCGTGCGACGAGCCGGCGTCGGACGCTCTAGTGCACTGATCCGCGAATCGGGATTGAACAAGGCGCCTCCGGAGGGCTGGATTCGCATCGTAGGCCAGATTCACCGGCGCGGCCGCCAGGAGATCGAGCAGATCGCCTCGAGATCGTCGACAGCCTCGAGACTTTCGGCGACGGGTGACGTCTCCCCCGAATTCCACGGCAGCTCAAAACTGGAGGTAAGGTGGCTTCTCGGTCGGCCCGCAAGGCCGGAAGGAGAAGCGATGAAGCGGTCGAGATTCACCGAAGAGCAGATCGCGTATGCGTTGCGGCTGGCTGATTCGGGTACGCCGGTGGTCGACGTCTATCGGCAGATCGGCGTGTCCGAAGCGACGTACTACACGTGGAAGAAGAAGTACGGCGACCTGGGCGTGACCGAGGTCAAGCGGCTCAAGATGCTCGAGGACGAGAACGGACGGTTGAAGCGAATCGTGGCCCACCTGACGTTGGATAAGCAGATCCTGTCGGAGGTGGTCCAAAAAAAACTCTGAAGGCTGCCAAGCGGCGCGAGCTGGCAGTGTGGATGCAGGAGCGCTTCAAGATCAGCGTGCAGCGGTCGTGCCGGCTGTCGCAGCTGCAACCGTCGGTGTGGTACGCGAAAAGCCAGGCGCGCGATCAAAACGGCTTGCGATTGCGGATCCGCGAGATCGCCATGGCTCGACCGCGCTTCGGGTACCTGCGCGTTCATGTGATGCTGCGGAGGGAAGGATGGGAGATCAACAAGAAGCGCGTCTACCGGCTATATCGTCTCGAAGGGCTGTCGCTGCGCATGAAGACCAGGCGCCGCAAGCGGATCAGCCTGCTGCGTGGCAAGGCGGTACCGGCAACCGGCCCGAATCAACGCTGGAGCATGGACTTTGTGCACGATCAGATGCTCGATGGACGGTCGTTTCGCATCCTGACGGTGATCGATCAATGGAGTCGCGAGAGCGTGTCGTTGGAGGCCAACTTTCGGCTGACCGGCCGGTGCGTCGGTCAGGCCCTGGACGAGGCTGCACGGGTTCGCGGTTGGCCGCAATCGATCACGGTCGACAATGGCACCGAGTTCACGTCCAAGGCGCTCGACGAATGGGCTTACCGACGCGGCGTGAAGCTCGACTACACGAGGCCCGGAAAGCCCACCGACAACGGGCTGATCGAGTCCTTCAACGGGCGGCTGCGCGACGAGTTCTTGAACGTCCATGAGTTCATCACGATGCACGACATGCGCGAGAAGATGCGCGTCTGGCAGCATGACTACAACGTGCATCGGCCACACGGTTCGCTCGGTCACCTGACCCCGAGCGAGTTCGTCAAAAAGCGGTCAGGTCAACAAGCGAGAAGCCACCCCGTCTCCAAGTAAAAACCCTCTGAAAAGGGGGGAACGTCAGAAAACGCTTGAATCAAGCGCCAACCTGTCCGCGGGAACGGGGCAACTTCAACTTCAATTGAGCAGCTTCTGGGGCTCTTCGATCTCGCCGGATTTTCTTCGGGAATCGGCGAGTGGCGGCCGGAACGCGACGGCCAGTACGGACGTTTCCACGTAGCACGTTCAGGAGAAGCGCTGTGAAATTTGAGTGGAAAGAACAGAGCCGCATCCGCGGCGTCGACCCGCCGCTCGCTGGCGAGTGCCTGGCGGAAATCCGCGCCGTGTCGCAGGGCCTGTTGACCCCGGCGGGGGTGGTCGACGACGCGCGGCCCGAGGAGTCGGTGCTGCATCCCGCTTTCGAGTGGGACGACAGCATCGCTGCCGAGGAGCATCGCCGCCAGCAGGCTCGACACCTCGTTGGTGGCCTTCGCGTCGTCGTGGAAACGCCCGAGGAGGCCCGATCGACTCGAGCGTACGTGCACGTCCGAATCGACGAGCACGAAGGCTATGCGCTCGCCGCGCAGGTGATGACCGACGAGGCGCTACGCGAACAGGTAGTTCGGCGTGCGTGGGTCGAGCTACAGTCTTGGATCGCGCGCTACCGAGAGCTGAAGGAGATGGCGCGCATCGTCCAAGCGGTCGATTCGACGCAGGAAGAGATGTGGTAGCAGCGGGATGTCTTAAGGCTCGAACCAAGGAGCGACACCAGCGATGAACGGTCCGAGCCTCGAACTCATCGAGTTCCTCGTGACGGTCGCCTTCTTCGTACCGCTACTCGTCGTTCCTGTCCTCGCGATCCTGCCCACCACGACGAAGGCCTGGGCAAAGCTCTGCAACGACGGGCCGGGCTTGGAAGTTGCGAGAGAAGCGACCGGGCACCTGATGTTTTACGTGCCTGCCTTTACGGGGTTCACCATCGAGTTCTTCGGCGGCAAGAAAGACAGCCCACAGGCTCACTTGACAGTCGCACTTGTGAGCATATTATTCGTTCCCGCCGTAGCATACCTAGCGAGGCATTTCGCGGAGTTGCGACCGTTAGCTGAAGCGAAAGCTGAGGCTGAAGCCAAGGGCAGGATCATGGCTGCGGTTGAAGCCGAGGCGCTGATCAAGGCGGTCGAAAAGGAGCGTCCATGACGTCCTACATCGTTGCCCTCATCCTGATGATCGTCGCCGTTTCGGCGGTGATCCTTTCACGCAAGCTGCACACCACCAGCGGCCAATTTCGTGCCGACCTCGAAGAGCGGCGAATCGCAGATGCGGTGCGGCAGGCCGAGCAAACGGCCAAGCAGCAGGAGAAGCATCAAGCGGAACGCCAAGCGGACCGGCAGTTCCATCAGTGGGATGTTGCTCAGCAGGTCGAGCAACGAGTCGAGGAACTCGAGCAAGACGTTGTGCAAAGGGTTACCGAACAGGTGACGGCGGAAGTCGGTGAACAGTTCGAACAAGAGGCTCAACGGCAGGCCGTTCGACAGGCCGTCCGCCAGGAGGAGCAGCGAACCCGCGACGAGGTAAGGATCGCGGTGCGGCAAACGCGCCTGCATGAAGTGTCCGAGGTGGGCGGAGGCCGCGCCCAATCGGAGGTTTGGACGATGTATTGAGGGGACGGCTGCTCTGCGGAAGCATCAGGCCGGACGCGAAAGAGTCGAAACGTGGCAGGCGTGGCATGGCTCGGTGTGTTCGGCGAGCTCGGCGGCTGGTCGACGAAAGCGATGGTCGAGAACTACTCGCACCTGTCGCCGGGCTTCGTCGCGCAATGGATCGAGAATTCGTCGATTGGCACAATGGCTGGCACAGTCGACATTGGAAGCGATGACGAAGCGCCGCAAGTGCCTGATTCGATGGGGTGGCTGATGGGACTCGAACCCACGACAACCGGGATCACAACCCGGGACTCTACCAACTGAGCTACAGCCACCACGGTACCGCTGCTGCCCCGAGCGTTGCACTCGCGGCGAGTTTCTGGCCTGCCCGGCGGGACTCGAACCCACAACCCCCGGCTTAGAAGGCCGGTGCTCTATCCGGTTGAGCTACGGGCAGCGGGACGCGCCGGACGACTGCGATCTGGTCGGGGCGGCAGGATTTGAACCTGCGACATCCTGGTCCCAAACCAGGCGCGCTACCGGGCTACGCTACGCCCCGACGGAGCCGCGCATCATAGCCCGGCGCCGCTCCGCCGGTCAACGGAGGTGCGTCGGCGGCCTTCAGCCGAAGCGCCCGGTGATGTAGTCCTCGGTCTGCTTCTTCTTCGGCTTGACGAAGATCTGGTCGGTCGCGCCGAACTCGATCAGCTCGCCCAAGTACATGTAGGCGGTCTGGTCGGAGACGCGTGCCGCCTGCTGCATGTTGTGCGTGACGATCACGACGGTGTAGTCGTTCTTCAGCTCGTCGATCAGCTCCTCGATCTTCGCCGTCGAGATCGGGTCCAGTGCCGAACACGGTTCGTCGAGCAGCAGCACCTCGGGCTTGATCGCGATGCCGCGCGCGATGCAGAGGCGCTGCTGCTGGCCGCCGGACAGGCCGCTGCCGGTCTGGCCGAGCTTGCTCTTGACTTCGCCCCACAGCGCGGCCTTCGTCAACGCCCACTCGACCCGCTCGTCCATCTCGCCCTTCGACAGGTTCTCGAAGAGCTTCACGCCGAACGCGACGTTGTCGTAGATCGACATGGGGAACGGCGTCGGCTTCTGGAACACCATGCCGATCTTCGCGCGGATCAGCGCGACGTTGGTCTGCGTCGCGAGCAGGTTCTCGCCGTCGAGGACGATCTCGCCTTCGGCGCGCTGCTCGGGATACAGCTCGAACATGCGGTTGAAGGTCCGCAGCAGCGTCGACTTGCCGCAACCGGACGGGCCGATGAACGCGGTGACCTTCTTCTCGGGGATCTCCAGCGTGATGTTCTTCAACGCATGGAACTTGCCGTAATAGAAGTTGAGATTCTTGACGTTGAGCTTCGGCGCGATGCTGCCATTCGTCGATGCGGTCACCATGGGCTCACGGACTCTTGGGAGAGAAGAAGGTGCGGGCGAGGATGTTCAAACCGAGGACCCCGATGGTGATGATAAGGACGCCGGCCCAGGCGAGGTCCTGCCAGTTCTGGAACGGGCTCATGGCGAACTTGAAGATCGTCACCGGCAGGTTGGCCATCGGCTGGCCGAGGTCGAGGGACCAGAACTGGTTCGACAGCGCGGTGAACAGCAACGGCGCGGTCTCGCCGGCGATGCGCGCGACGGCCAGCAGGACGCCGGTCACGACCCCGGCGCGTGCCGCCTTCAGCGTGATGCTCATGATCACCTTCCAGCGCGGCGTGCCGAGCGCGAAGGCGGCTTCGCGCAGCGTGTTCGGGATCAGCTTCAGCATGTTCTCGGTCGTGCGGACCACGACCGGGACGACCAGCAGCGCGAGCGCGAGCACGCCGGCCAGTCCCGAGAAGCTCTTCACGTTCGACACGTAGATCGCATAGACGAAGAGGCCAATCACGATCGACGGCGCCGACAACAGGATGTCGTTGATGAAGCGCGTGACCGAAGCGAGCCAGCCGTTGCCGCCGTACTCGGCGAGATAGATGCCGGCGAGGACGCCGATCGGCGTGCCGATCAGCGTCGCGAGGCCGACCATCAACACCGAGCCCACGATCGCGTTGGCGAGACCGCCGCCGTCGACGTTCGGCGCGGGCGTCATCTCGGTGAACGTGTGCGTGGTCAAGCCGCTGATCCCGAGCGTCGCGGTGGTCCAAAGGATCCAGATCAACCAGAAGAGCCCGAACGCCATCGCCGCCAGCGACAGCGTCAGCGCGACCTTGTTGACCATCCGCCGCTTCGAGAAGACCGCATTCCGCGGCGACTTGACCGGCACGGCACTCATGCCTTCGACCCCTCGCCGGCCTGCAGCCGCACCAGCAGGTACTTGGACGCGGCCAGCACGACGAATGTGATCAGGAACAGCACGAGGCCGAGCTCGATCAGCGCCGCCGTATGCAGTCCCGGCGCGGCTTCGGCGAACTCGTTCGCGAGCGCCGACGTGATCGAATTGCCCGACGAGAACAGCGACACGTCCTTCAGAATGTTGGTGTTGCCGATCACGAAGGTCACGGCCATCGTCTCGCCGAGCGCGCGACCGAGGCCGAGCATGATGCCGCCGACGACGCCGGCGCGGGTGTACGGCAGCACGATCTTCCAGACCACTTCCCACGTCGTGCCGCCGAGTCCGTAGACCGACTCCTTCAGCAGCGGCGGCGTGACCTCGAAGACGTCGCGCATCACCGACGCGATGAACGGGATGATCATGATCGCGAGGATGATGCCGGCGCAGAGCAGCCCGATGCCGATCGGCGCGCCCTGGAAGAACTTGCCGATCACCGGGACGCGTCCGAGCGTCGCGCCGAGCGGCGTCTCGATGTACGCGGCGAAGATCGGCGAGAAGACCAGCAGGCCCCACATGCCGTAGACGATCGACGGGATCGCGGCCAGCAACTCGATCGCGGTCCCGAGCGGGCGGCGCAACCACGCGGGCGACAGCTCGGTCAGGAACAGCGCGATGCCGAAGCTGACCGGGACCGCGATGACGAGCGCGATGATCGACGTGACGATCGTGCCGTAGATCGGCACCAGCGCGCCGAACTTGTCGGCCGGCGGATCCCACGTCGTCTCGGTCAGGAACGAGAAGCCGAACTGGCGGATCGACGGCCACGAACTGATGACCAGGGAGACGATGATGCCGGCCAGCACGAACAACGTGAGCAAGGCCGCGAAGCGCGTCAGGTTGAAGAAGATCGCGTCGCCAAGACCGCTCTGTGTCTTCACGGCATTCTTCGGGTCGGGCTGCCGGCGCATGACGCGCGGCAGGGTCAGGGTGGTCGCTGCGTCCATTTCCGCTCCGTCGTCACGCGTACCGAACAGGCCGACATGAGAACGGCGAGCGACCGGTTGCCCGATCGACTCGCCGCGAATCGTACTCGATCCGCTACCGCCGTCTATTGCGCGATCGGCTTCCCCGATGCGTCCTTCAGGTCGCGGGCCCACGTGCTGCGGATCGACGCGACGAGGGGGGCGGGCAACGCGACGTAGTCGAGGTCCTCCGCGAGCTTGGCGCCGTTCTTGTACGACCAGTCGAAGAACTTCAGGACCTCGGCGCCCTGCCCCGGCTTGTCCTGCGTCTTGTGCATCATGATGAACGTCGATGCCGCGATCGGCCACGCGTCCTTGCCGGCCTGGTTCGTCAGGATCACGTAGTAGTTGCTCTTCTCCCACTCGGCGCCGGCCGCCGCGGCCTGGAAGGTCGTATCGTCGGGCTGCACGAAGTTGCCGGCCGCGTTCTGCATGCTGGCGTACGGCATCTTCGACTGCTTCGCGTACGCGTACTCGACATAGCCGATCGCGCCTGGGATGCGCAGGACGAACGCGGACACCCCTTCGTTGCCCTTGCCGCCGGTGCCGACCGGCCAGTTCGGCGCACTGCCCTCGCCGACCTTCGCCTTCCACTCGGCGTTGACCTTCGACAGGTAGTTCGTGAAGTTGAACGACGTGCCGGAGCCATCGGCCCGGTGGACCACCGTGATCGCGGTATCGGGCAACTGGATCGACGGATTCAGCGCCTTGATCGCCGGGTCGTCCCACTTCGTGATCTTGCCGAGGAAGATGTCGCCGAGCACCTGGCCGTTCAGCCGCAGCTTGCCGGGCTCGATGCCCTTCAGGTTGAAGACCGGGACGATGCCGCCGATCACGGTCGGGAACTGGACCAGGCCCTTCGCCTGCAGCTCCTCGGGCTTCAGCGGCGCGTCGGACGCGCCGAAGTCGACGGTCTTCGCCTCGATCTGCTTCATTCCGCCGGACGAGCCGATCGACTGGTAGTTGACGCGGTTGCTGGTGGCCTTGTTGTAGGCATCGGCCCACTTCGAATAGACCGGGGCGGGGAAGCTCGCGCCCGCGCCGGTGATGTCCGCGGCTCGCGCGCAGCCGACGGCGAAGAGGGCCGCGATCGCGACCTTCGATACGACATTCATGGAATTCCTCGAGGAAAGCGGCAGACGGTGCAAAGCCGAACCGGCCGAACGATAAGTAAGGCCGATGACAGTGTCATGACACCTCGGCGGGACGGCCCCGCCCGGTCAGAACGCGTCTTCGAGGCTGAGCGACAGGCGACGCGCCGCGTCGAATGCGATGGTCTCCGACTCGGCCTCGACCATCAGCCGCAGCAGCGGCTCGGTACCCGACGGCCGGATCAGGATGCGTCCCTTCTTGCCGAGGTCGGCCGAGACGGCACGGCGCGCCGCCTTCAGCGGCTCGAAGTTCTCCCAGTCGAAGCCCTTCTCGATCTTCACGTTGATCATCGTCTGCGGATAGAGATGCACCGACGCCGTCAGGTCGGCGAGCGTCTGCCCGCTCCGCCGCGACGCCGACAACACCTGCAGCGCGCTGACGATTCCGTCGCCGGTCGAGTGCTTGTCGAGGCACATCAGGTGGCCGGAGCTCTCGCCGCCCCAGATCCACTTCTTCTCGGCGAGTTGCTCGAGCACGTAGCGGTCGCCGACCTTCGCGCGGACGAACGGAACGCCGAGCGAGCGCAATGCGAGCTCGATCGCGAGGTTCGTCATCAGCGTGCCGACGACGCCGGAGCGCTTCCCCTGTCCGACGCCGTCGCAGACGATGATATAGAGCAGCTCGTCGCCGTTGTACATGCGACCGTCGGCATCGACCATCAGCAGCCGGTCGGCGTCGCCGTCGAGCGCGATGCCGAGGTCGGCGTGATGGTCGGCCACCGCTTCGCGAAGCGCCTTCGGATGCGTCGCGCCGATCTTCTCGTTGATGTTGAAGCCGTCGGGCGACGCGCCGATCGGGATCACCTCGGCGCCCAGCTCATGGAACACGTGCGGCGCGATCTCGTAGGCCGCGCCATGCGCACAGTCGACGACGATCCGCATGCCCTTCAGGTTGAGCTCGTTCGGGAACGTGCTCTTGCAGAACTCGATGTAGCGCCCGGCCGCGTCGTCGATGCGCTTCGCGCGGCCGATCGACTCGGACGGCGCGCTGGTCATCGGCTGGTCGAGCAGCGACTCGATCTCGAGCTCGACCGCGTCGGGGAGCTTCGACCCTTCGGGCGAGAAGAACTTGATGCCGTTGTCGTAGTACGGGTTGTGCGACGCGCTGATCACGACGCCGGCCGAGAGCCGCAGCGCGCGCGTCAGATAGGCCACGGCCGCGGTGGGCAGCGGGCCGGTCAGCTGCACGTTGACGCCGGCCGACGTGAACCCCGCCTCCAGCGCCGCCTCGATCATGTAGCCGGAGACGCGCGTGTCCTTGCCGATCAGCACCGTCGGCTTCGAGCCGATGTCGTGGCGCTTGAAGACCTCGCCCGCCGCGTGGCCGAGACGAAGGATGAAATCGGCGGTGATCGGGGCCTCGCCGACCCGCCCGCGGATGCCATCGGTTCCGAAATACATTCTGCTCATGATGCCGCTCCCTGCCTTTTGAGTGGGGCGATGCTATCACCGGGGCCTGCCGCCCAAAATGAAGAAAAGCCACGCGAATCAACGTACCGCGGCGCGCACCCGGAGAGCATCGACGGTGGCCGCCACGTCGTGGACGCGGACAATCGCCGCGCCCCGGTCGACCGCCGCGAGCGCCGCGGTACGT
>CAXTDA010000092.1:0-11418 GCA_964242935.1 uncultured Burkholderiaceae bacterium
GGCGGTATGGCAAAAAAAACCCGCCGACCCGGTCGGCGCTTCGTCGACCGCGAGGCGGTCACTTGCCGTAGGTCGCCTTCGCGTTCTTCTGGCAGGTGTCCTTGGCGGCACCGGCGAACCCGTCGCATTTCTCCATCGCGACCTTGTAGTCCGCGTCGCGCTTGTCGTCCGCCGCATCGGCCCGCGCGACGCTGGCCTTCTGGCCGGCCTTCGCGTCGGCCTTGCCGCGAACCTGCGCGGCCTTCGCTTCCTTCACGCAGACGTCCTTCTCGTTGCCGGTCTTCGCATCGCAACGCTGCTTCGCGACGTCGTAGTCGGCGTCCGCCGTTGCCGTCAACGCGTCGGCGCGGGCCTTCGGGGTCTGCTTGTAGTCGGCCTCGGCCATCGCGACCGTCTTGGTCCGCGCGGCCTTCGCTTCGGCGACGCAGACGTCCTTCGGATTGCCGGCGAGGCTCTTGCAACGGTCGGCCGCCGCCTTGTACTCGGATTCGGCGCGGTCCTTCGCCGCGTTGTAGGCCTCGCGGGTTCCGGCGGCCTCTGCCGAGACGGCTAGCACGAGTCCGACCGCCATGACACCCAGGATACGCATCGCGCTCAACATCGCTTCCCTCCTCGTCGGCATCGATCGCGCCGGTCGCGGCCTCGTCGCCTCAGCGCTTCCGCCTCGACTCCGGTGCCGAACGGGCGACCCGGATCGGCGCCAGCCTGCCCCACTGCGCCTGATGCTTCATCAGGCCGTAGCGCGCCTGCATGCGTCCACCGGACTCGACGCGCTCGCCCTCCACGACGAGGCGCCGATCGCCGAACCGGCGGCCGACCTCGCGCAACGCACGCCCGGACCACTGCTTCCACTGACCGATCCAGCTGTCCCAGTTCATCGACGATCCTCGCGTGTGTGAAATGACTGCGGCTGTAAAGCGCAGGCGTTACTTCTTCGCGGCGTCCTGCATCTTCTCGCCCGTGCGTTCGACGTCCTTGCCTGCACCGGCGACGGTGTTGCAACCGGCCGCGAGCAGCATGGAACCGAGGAGGGTGACTGCGATGAGTCGCTTCATGGCTGTCCTTCGAAGTGGATTGGAAAGAGGTTGTTCAGCACACCGTCAACGCCGCCTGACCACGCCGACCAGCAACGAGATGACGAAGAGGACGACGAAGATGAAGAACAGGATCTTCGCGATCTCGGCGGCTCCCGCGGCGATGCCGCCGAAACCGAAGACCGCTGCGATCAACGCAATGACGAAAAATACAGCCGCGTAATACAGCATGGATGCTCCTTTCGATGACTTCAGGTCTTCATTGCGTTGCGCTGCTCGCCGGTCAGGCCGATCAGCACCTTCGGCAAGTCGGAGAACTGCGTGGACTTGTCGAGAAAGTAATCGGCGCCGAGTTGCTTCGAATTACGAAGGTATTCCTGCCGCGGGTAGTTCGTGAACACGACGATCTTCGGCTTCGCATCGTCGCCCTGCCCCCATTTCAGCTGCGCGAGGACGTTCAGTCCATTGCCTTCCCGCAGCTTGATATCGACCACCAGCGCCTCGGGCTTCAGGACGCGGATCTTCTGCACCGCCTCACGTTCGCAATCCGCCGTACCGACCAGCACCAGGGCCGGCTGATCCGCGATGGCCTCAGCAATCCTCTCCAGAAGAATCGGCGAATCCTCGATCACGAAAACCCGCAGCGGCGTGTGCATGCTCACGTTCATGTTCAAGAGCGAGACGGATCCACCCTCGACCATGATCGCTTCCGGTGGCTGTCGGTGCATGGCCTCGAGCCACCTCAGCACCTCGGCTAGGGTGGAGGCAGGACGGGATAGTCCGTATCGGATCGTCCCTCGTTGCCGTGTCCGCCAACGTCCTAGTGTCCGCACTGCCGCGCGCGCGCGTCGCGGGAGGGACGCAGTCGAGAAGGTCCTACTGGATCAGCTCGTTCTTGATCGCGTAGTAGGTCAGGTCGGCGTTGGTCCGCAGGTTCATCTTCTCGAGGATGCGCGCGCGATGCGTGCTCACCGTCTTGACCGACAGGAACAGCTCGTCGGCGATGTCCGACACGCTGTGGCCGGCGGCCAGCTTGCAGAACACCTCGAACTCGCGCGTCGACAGCTTCTCGTGCGGGGCGCCGTGGACGTCGCTCGTGAAGGCGGTCGCCAGTTGCTGGGCGAGCGCCGGGCTGACGTACTTCTTGCCGGTCAGGACCATCCGCACGGCCTTCAGGATCTCGGACGGCGGGCTGCTCTTCGCGATGTAGCCGTTCGCGCCGGCCTTCAGCACGTTCATCGCGTACTGTTCCTCGGCATGCATCGACAGGATCAGGATCGGCAGATCGGCCCGTTCGCCCCGCATCCGTCGCAGCACGTCGATGCCGCTCCGGTCGGGCATCGACAGGTCGAGCAGGACCCCATCGACCGGCCGGGCCCGCAACAACTCCAGCGCCTCGGTACCGCTCGCCGCCTCCGCGTCGACGACGATGTCGGTACACTCGGCGAAGATCTGCTTGAGGCCGGCACGCACGATCTGATGATCGTCAACCAGCATGATTTTCTTGATCAACGTGCGTTCCTCGCGGGGCCGAATGAAAAGCGAAGCGATTGTAGTCCTATCCGAATCCGCGTCCTGCACGGTCGGACGCGGTCGCCGCGCGCCGTGCGAAGCGGTTCGTCAGGCGAACGTCGCGGCCGGCAGATCCGACGCCAGTTGAGCCACGACGCACGGCATCGCGCCGTGCAGCAGGGTCCCGCCGTTCTTGCCGGGCCCGATCTCGATGCGGCCGCCGTACGCGAGCACCCGCTCGCGGATGCCGAGCAGCCCGTGGACGCCGGGCTTGCCGCGGTCGGCCTCGGTCAGCCCGATGCCGTCGTCCGCGATCTCGAATTCGATCTCGTCGTCGACCCGGTACGCATGCGCGGCGACCCGCGTCGCGCGTGAATGCCGCGCCACGTTGGACAGCGCCTCCTGGAACACGCGGAAGACCGCGATCGGGCATCCCTCGTCGTTGCTGTCGAGCGCGCCGCTGTAGTCGAAGGTCGCCGCGATCCCGGTGCGCCGCGACCACTCGTCGACGTACTGCTCGAGCGCCGGGCCGAGCCCGAGCGTGTCGAGCAGGCTCGGCCTGAGGTCGCTGATCAGCTGCCGCTTCATCTCGATCGCGCTGCCGATCAGGCCGAGCGTGCGTTCGAGCTTGCGCGCCTGCTCGGGATTGGTCGCCGCGATCTTGTCGCGCGCCCGCGAGACGTCCATGTTGATCGCGGTCAGGTAGCTGCCGAAGTCGTCGTGCAGGTCGCGAGCGATGACCTTCTTCTCGCGTTCGCGCACGTTGAGCAGGTGGCGCGACAGATGCGACAGGTCGGTCGTGCGGTCAATCACGCGTTGCTCGAGTTCGGCGTTGCTCGCCTCGACGACGCGGAAGGCCGCGTCCCGTTGCCGCAGGAAACGCCGCGTCAGCAGGAAGAACGCGGTGAGCGCGAGGCCGACCAGCGCCGTCGATCCGAGCGCGCGGGTCACGCCGCTCGCGTAGAACGACGCGACGACGGCACGCTGCTCGGTCAGGAGGCGGGACTCCTCGTCGAGCATCGACCGCAGCACCTCGCGGACGGCGCCGAGGCTGTTGGCGCTGTCGTAGCGGGCGATGAACGCGAGGGCGCCCGCCTGGCCGGAAGTCCGGTAGACGTCGAGCGCGCGCTGCATGTCGTCGAACTGGGACGCCGCGAGCATGCGCAGCCGCGCGAGCGTGTCCCGCTGCGTCGCGGTGTCCTACAACAGGCCGCCGAGTTCGGCGAGCCGCAGCGGCATGCGCTTCCGCATATCGGCGAACGCCTCGAGATGGACCGCGTTCCCCGTGACGATGTAGCCCAGTTGCGAGGTCTCGGCCACGTAGAACGTGTTGCCGATCTGGCGCACCTTCTCGAGCGCCTCGAGCGTCCGCGAGACGCGGGCGCCGCTCGCCTCGAGGTCGCGGGCGTTGCGAAAGTCGACGAAGGCGCTGACCGCCAGCAGCAGCATCGCCAGCCCGTAGGCCACGAACAGCACGATCGGCGCTTCCCAGCCGCCGCGGCCCGATCGTCCGGGCACGGCAGGCTCCGTCATCCGGCGCCCCGGTGCCGACGATCATTCCGCCGGAGCGGGTCCGGCGGCGCTTCAGAACGGAATGTCGTCATCCATGTCTTCGAAGCCCGACGCCGCCCGCGCCGGGGCGGCCTTCGCAGGCGCAGCAGGGCGTCGCGACGGCGCTTCCGCTGCGGGCGACTCGTGGTCCATCGACGCCGACCCTTCGCCGCGGCGGTCGAGCATCCGCATCACGTCGCCGCGGATCTCGGTCGTGTAGCGGTCCTGGCCTTCCTTGTCCTGCCACTTGCGGGTCTGCAGCCGGCCCTCGACGTAGATCTTGGAGCCCTTCTTGACGTACTGGCCGACCACCTCGGCGGTACGCCCGAAGAACACCACGCGATGCCATTCGGTCTGCTCCTTCTTGTCGCCGCTCGTCTTGTCGGTCCAGCTCTCGCTCGTCGCGACGCTGAAGTTGGCGATCGCCTCGCCGCTCGGCAGGTAGCGCATCTCCGGATCCTTCCCGAGATTGCCGATCAGGATGACCTTGTTGACCGATGACATGAGGGACTCCTCGAGGACGATGTTGGATGGTGGATGGACGGCCGCGGCCGCCACTTCGGCCGGCGGTCCGGCGGGCAGTCGAGCTCGCGGAGGCGAGCTTCTTGCCGTCCATCATTGCGGCCCCACATCGGAGCGACAAGTGGCCATTCGGGTCAGCTATATTAACTGATCAGGTCGGTCCGGCCGCGTCGTCGGTCGACTCCGCGCCGGTCCGCCTCCTCCCGGCATTCTCATTGTCGGCCCGCATCCGCGGCCGGCCTCACCCCGCCCGAAGAACGATTCGACGATGGACGAAATCCGCATCCGCGGCGCGCGCACCCACAACCTGAAGAACATCAATCTCGATCTGCCGCGCGAAAAGCTGGTCGTGATCACCGGCCTCTCGGGCTCGGGCAAGTCGTCGCTCGCGTTCGACACGCTCTATGCGGAAGGGCAGCGCCGGTACGTCGAGTCGCTGTCGGCGTACGCGCGCCAGTTCCTGCAGCTCATGGAGAAGCCCGACGTCGACCTGATCGAAGGGCTGTCGCCGGCGATCTCGATCGAGCAGAAGGCGACCAGCCACAACCCGCGCTCGACGGTCGGCACCGTGACCGAGATCCACGACTACCTGCGGCTGCTGTTCGCGCGGGTCGGCACGCCGTACTGCCCGGACCACCATCTGCCGCTGCAGGCGCAGAGCGTCGCCGAGATGGTCGACGACGTGCTCGCGCTGCCGGAAGGTGCGAAGCTGATGATCCTCGCGCCCGCCGTCCGCGAGAAGAAGGGCGAGCACGTCGACCTCTTCGCCGCGATGCAGGCGCAGGGCTTCGTGCGCTTCCGGGTGAACGGCGCGGTGGTCGAGGCGGAGTCGCTGCCGAAGCTGAAGAAGACCGAGAAGCACAACATCGACGTCGTGATCGACCGGCTGAAGATCGGCAGCGATCCGATGCAGATCAAGCAGCGCCTCGCCGAGTCGTTCGAGACGGCGCTCCGCAACGCCGACGGCCGCGCGATCACGGTCGACATGGACAGCGGCAAGGAGGCGCTGTTCTCGAGCAAGTTCGCGTGCCCGGTCTGCAACCATTCGCTCGCCGAACTCGAGCCGCGCCTGTTCTCGTTCAACAACCCGATGGGCGCCTGTCCGACCTGCGACGGCCTCGGGATGATCCAGTTCTTCGACCCGAAGCGCGTCGTCGGCTTCCCGAACCTGTCGCTCGCGAGCGGCGCGATCAAGGGATGGGACCGTCGCAACCAGTTCTACTTCCAGATGTTGCAGAGCCTCGCGACGCACAGCGGCTTCGACATCGACGCGCCGTTCGAGCAGCAGAGCGACGAGGTTCGCGAGCTGATCCTGCAGGGGTCGGGCAAGCAGGCGATCCCGTTCACGTACATCAACGAGCGAGGCCGGGCCGTCGTGCGCGAGCATCCGTTCGAGGGCGTGCTGCCGAACCTCGAGCGGCGCTACAAGGAAACGGATTCGATCGCTGTCCGCGAGGAGCTCGCGAAGTACCTCAACAGCAAGCCGTGCCCGACCTGCGAAGGGACGCGCCTGCGGCGCGATGCGCGCTACGTGCGCGTCGGTCCGATCGGGCACGACAAGGCGATCTACGAGATCAGCGCGATGCCGCTCTACGACACGCTGGCGTGGTTCCAGGGGCTCGAGCTGCAGGGCGCGAAGCGCGAGATCGCCGAGCGCATCGTGAAGGAGATCATCGCGAGGCTCGCGTTCCTGAACAACGTCGGCCTCGACTACCTGTCGCTCGAGCGGAGCGCCGAGACGCTGTCGGGCGGCGAGGCGCAGCGCATCCGCCTCGCGTCGCAGATCGGCTCGGGGCTGACCGGCGTCATGTACGTGCTCGACGAGCCGTCGATCGGCCTCCACCAGCGTGACAACGACCGGCTGATCGACACGCTCCGGCACCTGCGCGACATCGGCAACTCGGTGCTGGTCGTCGAACACGACGAGGACATGATCCGCGCGGCCGACTACGTGGTCGACATGGGGCTCGGGGCCGGCGTCCACGGCGGTCACGTGATCGCGGCCGGCACCTTCAAGGACATCGAGGGCAATGCGAAGTCGCTGACCGGCCAGTACCTGTCGGGGAAGCTGCGGATCGCGACGCCGACGCAGCGCGTCGCGCCGGGTTCCGCGCCCAGCGCGCCGATCGACCTCGCGCTGCCGCCGCCGAAGGTCAAGAAGGGGAAGAAAGGTCTGGTCGTGCAGGCGCTGCCG
Source organism: uncultured Burkholderiaceae bacterium (assembly GCA_964242935.1). GTDB lineage: Bacteria > Pseudomonadota > Gammaproteobacteria > Burkholderiales > Burkholderiaceae_D > CAHJXF01. The sequence continues at coordinate 6,814 of CAXTDA010000092.1, forward strand.
TTCCGCCGCGCGAAGCAGGACGGCTGGCTCCGCATCAAGGGCGCGAGCGGCAACAACCTGAAGCACGTCGACCTGCACGTGCCGGTCGGGTTGCTGGTCTGCGTGACCGGCGTGTCGGGCTCGGGCAAATCGACGCTGATCAACGACACGCTGTACCACGCGGCGGCGCGTCACTTGTACGGGTCGTCGACCGAGCCCGCGCCGTACGTCGCCGTCGAGGGACTCGACAGCTTCGACAAGGTCATCAACGTCGACCAGAGTCCGATCGGCCGCACCCCGCGCTCGAACCCGGCGACCTACACCGGCCTCTTCACGCCGATTCGCGAGATGTTCGCCGAGGTGCCGTCCGCGCGTGAGCGCGGCTACGGGCCCGGGCGCTTCTCGTTCAACGTCAAGGGCGGCCGCTGCGAGGCCTGCCAGGGCGACGGCGTGATCAAGGTGGAGATGCACTTCCTGCCCGACGTCTACGTTCCGTGCGACGTCTGCCACGGCAAGCGCTACAACCGCGAGACGCTCGAGGTCCAGTACAAGGGAAAGAACATCACCGAGGTCCTCGACATGACGGTCGAGGACGCGTTCGACTACTTCAAGGCGCTGCCCGTGATCGCCCGGAAGCTGCAGACGCTGCTCGACGTCGGACTCGGCTACATCAAGCTCGGCCAGAGCGCGACGACGCTGTCGGGCGGCGAGGCGCAGCGCGTCAAGCTGTCGCTCGAGCTGTCGAAGCGCGACACGGGACGGACCCTGTACATCCTGGATGAACCGACCACCGGGCTGCACTTCCACGACATCGCGATGCTGCTCGAGGTCATCCACACGCTGCGCGACCACGGCAACACGCTGGTCGTGATCGAGCACAACCTCGACGTGATCAAGACGGCCGACTGGGTCATCGACCTCGGTCCCGAGGGTGGGGCCGGTGGCGGCACGATCGTCGCGCAGGGGACGCCCGAGGAGATCGCGGCGTCGGCGGCGAGCTACACGGGCCGCTACCTCGCGCCGATGCTGGCTCGAGCGGCCTGAACCGCCGCTCAGTGCGACAGCACGAAGTCGACGAACTCCTGCTCGACCGGCGCGAGGAAGCGGAGCGGTCGCGCCATCGCGCCGACCAGCGTGACGTGGTCGACGCGGTCGTGGAGGTCGACGGTGACGTCGACACCGGCCGCCTTCAGCGCCGCGGCCATCGCCAGCGTGTTCTGCACCGGGTCGACGAAGCTGTCCTTTCGCGCCGCGATCAGCAGCGACGGAACCGACTGCGGCGTCACGTGCTCGATCGGCTGCGAGTCGCGCGGCGTGGCGGGCCAGTGGAACACCGCCTTCGCGCCCGCGTCCTCGATCGGCAGGAAGTCGTACGGACCGGCCAACCCGACGAAGCCGCGAAGCTGCTTCGGTACGAGACCGTACCGAAGCAGCCAGCGCGGGTCGAACGCGACCATCGCCGCGTTGTACGCGCCGGCGCTGTGGCCGGTGACGAAGATGCGTCCCGCATCGCCGCCGTAGCGTTCGATCTCGCGGAACGTCCACGCGACCGCGGCGGCCGTGTCGTCGATGAAGTCGGGATAGCTCACCTCGGGAAAGACGCGGTAGTCGGGGATCACGACGACGATGCCGTGCGCGGTCAGCGCATCGGCGACGAAGCGGTAGTCGTCCTTGCTGCCTTCGCGCCAGCTGCCGCCGTAGACGAAGACGACCACCGGTGCCTTCGTCGGCAGGGCAATCGGACGATAGACGTCGAGCGTCCGTCGCGGACCGTCGCCGTAGGCCACGTCGCGCGTCTCGCGGTAGCCGCTCGACGGGGTCAATGCGTCGATCACGCGCGTGCCGGTGCCCGCACAACCGGCCAGCAGCAATCCGCAAATGCAGAAGAACGGCGGCGCGAGACGTCGCGCCAACCGCATCAACCGGATGACTTCAGCCAGCGGGCGACGTCGCGGGCGAAGTAGGTCAGCACGCCGTCCGCGCCGGCGCGCTTGAACGCGAGCATCGCCTCGAGCACCACCTTCTTCTCGTCGAGCCAGCCGTTCCGGGCGGCGGCCTTCAGCATCGCGTACTCGCCGCTCACCTGGTAGACGTAGGTGGGCATGCGGAACTCGTCCTTCACGCGCCGCAGGATGTCGAGGTACGGCATGCCCGGCTTGACCATCACCATGTCGGCGCCTTCGGCGATGTCGGCCGCGACCTCGCGAAGCGCCTCGTCGCTGTTCGACGGGTCCATCTGATAGGTCGTCTTGTCGCTGCGGCCGAGGTTCGCGGCCGAGCCGACCGCATCGCGGAACGGTCCGTAGAACGCGCTCGCGTACTTCGCCGAATACGCGAGGATGCGCGTGTGGACCAGGCGCGCTTCCTCGAGCGCGGTGCGGACCGCGCGGATGCGGCCGTCCATCATGTCCGACGGCGCGACGATGTCGACCCCGGCTTCCGCCTGGACGATCGACTGGCGCGCGAGGATGCGGACCGTCTCGTCGTTGAGCACGTAGCCGTTGGCGTCGATCACGCCGTCCTGTCCGTGGCTGGTGTACGGGTCGAGCGCGACGTCGGTCATGATGCCGAGCGCCGGGAACTCCTTCTTGAGCGCCGCGACGACGCGCGGGATCAGCCCGTCGGCATGCGTCGCCTCGCGTCCGTCGGGCGTCTTCAAGGACGGGTCGATCACCGGGAACAGCGCCAGCACCGGGATGCCGAGCGTCATCGTCTCCTCGGCGACCGGCAGCAGCAGGTCGAGCGTCAGCCGTTCGACGCCGGGCATCGACGCGATCGCGTGGCGTCCGTTCGTTCCTTCCTGCACGAACACCGGATAGATCAGGTCGTCCACCGTCACCCGGTGCTCGCGCATCAGGCGCCGCGAGAAATCGTCGCGCCGCATGCGACGCGGGCGATGGGCCAGCGTGTCGGTGGTCCGGTCCCACGCCTGCGCCGGAAGCGCGTCGAACTTTTCTTCGGGATTCATGGCACTCGATTTTTTTTCGTGTCGACCGCGCGATGCGCGAACTTTCCCGGAAGGGGGCGCTCATATCGTCCGGATGGCTCACACCATCCCCCGCTTCTCCTCCCTGAGCGGGTGCCTTTACGATAAGGCGTTATCACCCCGGTGTCATTCCCCTTGCACCGGGGTTTTTTTTGTCCGCTCGACGCGCAGCGTGCGCGCGTCGTCGGCGGTGGCCGCGACGATCTCCTGCAGTCCGAGCAGTTCGCGCACGCGCAAGTCCGCCTCGTCGACGCCGGTCTTGTCGAGCGCCGAGAACAGCTGCGCGGTGTGGAACGGCGACAGTTCCGCGAGCCGCCTCCGGGTCGAGCGCAGCGCGTCGACGCGGTCGCTGCGGTTCAGCTTGTCGGCCTTCGTCAGCAGCGCATGAATCGGCTTCGCCGTCTCCGAGAACCACGCGACCAGCGTCTCGTCGAGATCGGTGAACGGTCGCCGCGCATCCATGATCAGGACGAGGCCGACGAGCTCGTTCCGCTTCCGGATGTAGGTGCCGAGCGTCTGCTCCCAGTGCGCCCGCGCGTCTCGGGCGACCTGCGCGTAGCCGTAGCCGGGCAGGTCGACCATGAACGCGGCCGGCACCTCGTCGTCGTCCGGATGCGCACCCACCGCGAAGAAATTGATGTGTTGCGTGCGACCCGGCGTCTTGCTCGCAAAAGCGAGACGCTTCTGGTTCGCGATCGTGTTGATGGCAGTCGACTTGCCGGCGTTCGAGCGGCCGGCGAACGCGAGCTCGGGCAGGCCGAGCAGCGGCAGTTGATGCAGCCGATCGACCGTGGTGTAGAAGCGGGCCTGCTGGAGGACGGACATGGCGGCGCACGGCGGCGGAGCGGGCGACGCGGTCGGCTGCGCGACGAAGAGGCGTGGGGTGCTCTGTATAATACGGCGGTTTGTCGGAAGGGCCTGCGCGTCGCGGCTTCGTCGCGGCTTCGCGACGACCTCCGCCTCGTTCGACCTGCCGCTCCAGCGCGATGCCTGGCCTGCGGCGATCCCCGATCCCGTCGCTCCGTCGCTCCATAGAGGTTCATTGAAATGACTCGTGCCTTCGCATTGCCCGCCGCGGTCGCGATGCTGACGATCGCCTTCGCGACGACGGCCTTCGCCGAAGACGCGCCGAAGGCCGGAGCGTCGGTCGATGCCACGAAGGGCGGGGCGATCGCCCAGGCGGTCTGTTCGGCGTGCCACGGTCCGGACGGCAACGCGATCGGCCCGACCTTCCCGAAGCTCGCGGGACAGAACGCGACCTATCTGGCGAAGGAGCTGCACAACTTCAAGGTGCAGCCGGGCGCCGCCGAACCGACGCGCTACAACCCGATCATGAACGGCTTCGCGGCCGCGTTGTCGGACCAGGACATGGCGAACCTGTCGGCGTACTACGCGGCTCAGGCGGTGAAGCCCGCGACCGCGAAGAGCAAGGACACGGTCGCGCTCGGGCAGAAGATCTGGCGCGGCGGCATCGCCGAGAAGGGTGTCCCCGCGTGCGCGGCCTGCCACGGTCCGACCGGGGCCGGCATCCCGGTGCAGTATCCGCGGCTCGCCGGTCAATGGGGCGAGTACAACGAGGCGCAGCTGACCGCGTTCAAGGGCGGCGTCCGCAAGAACAGCGCGCCGATGACCGCGATCGC
>CAXTDA010000093.1:0-11319 GCA_964242935.1 uncultured Burkholderiaceae bacterium
GCCGCACGGTCGCCGAGGCCTGGATGCTGATGTATCTGCTCGACCGCGCGGCCGCGGCCCAGCTGACCGCGATGGCCGCGACCGGCGGCCGCGTCAACGTCGTCGGCGACGATCTCGCGTCGGCGACCTATCGCCAGTGGATCGGCGACGGCAGCGAGCGCGACGGCGACATCGAATGGCCGGCGTTGCTGCGCGGCCTCGATCGCGACGACCCCCATTACCGCGACTGAACCCACCTCTTTCGAGGACCGCCATGCCCACGATCCGTGTCGAACTGTTCGAAGGCCGCACCGACGACCAGAAACGCGCCCTCGCGGCCGAGCTGACCGAGGCGTGCGTCCGCGCGATCGGCGCGTCGCCGTCGAGCGTCGACGTGCTGTTCTACGAACTGCCGAAGCGCCATTGGGCGACCGGCGGCGTCCTTTGGAGCGACGTGCCCGACAAGCCGTCGTAACGGGCAAGCGAAGCGGAGCGGACGAGGATGACGAGCCGGTTCGTGCCGCTTAAGATCGCTGTCGAGGATCCGATCCGTCGGCCGAACGACTTTCATTCCCTGGGGTGAGCGCGATGACGATTTCCGCGACCGATGCCAGCGCGACGGTCCACGACGAAGGACTTCGACAATCCGCGATCCCCGGGCTCGCGCTCGCGGCGATCGGCGTCGTCTTCGGCGACATCGGCACGAGTCCGCTCTATACGATGAGTACCGTGTTCGACGCGGCCAACGGCCTCGAGGCCACGTCGACCAACGTGGTCGGTGTCATCTCGCTGATCCTCTGGTCGCTGATGGTCGTGGTGTCGCTGAAGTACGTGACGCTGATCATGCGCGCGAACAACGGCGGGGAGGGCGGGATCATGGCGCTGCTCGCGCTCGCGGCGTCGTCGGTCAAGGATCGTCCGCGGCTCCGCCGGGTGCTGCTGGTCGCCGGCGTCTTCGGCGCGGCGCTGTTCTACGGCGATGGCGTCATCACGCCCGCGATCTCGGTGCTGAGCGCGGTCGAGGGTCTCGAGCTCGCAGCCCCGCAACTGAAGAGCTTCGTCGTGCCGATCGCGCTCGGCGTCCTGATCGCGCTGTTCGCGTTCCAGCGCCGCGGCACCGCCGGCATCGGCGCGGTTTTCGGGCCGATCATGGTGGTGTGGTTCGTGCTGCTGGGCGCGATCGGCATCGTCGGCATCGTCAAGACGCCGTCGATCCTGGCCGCGTTGAGCCCCTTCGCCGGCCTGGCGTTCCTGCTTCATCACGGGTGGCTCGCGTTCGTCGCGCTCGGCTCCGTGGTGCTCGCGCTGACCGGCGCCGAGGCGCTCTATGCCGACATGGGGCACTTCGGCGCCCCGCCGATCCGCTTCGCGTGGTTCGGCCTCGTCTTCCCGGCCCTCGCGCTTAACTACCTCGGGCAAGGGGGACTGCTGCTCGCCGACCCCGCGACGGTCGACAGTCCCTTCTATCACCTGTTTCCGAAGTGGGCGTTGATCCCGATGGTGATCCTCGCGACTGCGGCGACGGTGATCGCGTCGCAGGCGGTCATCTCGGGCGCCTATTCGATGACGAAGCAGGCGATCCAGCTCGGATTCCTGCCGCGACTCGCGATCCACCACACGTCGGAGCGCGAGATCGGCCAGGTCTACGTCCCGACGATCAACTGGCTGCTGCTCGCCGCGGTGATCGCGTCGGTCCTCGGCTTCGGCTCGTCGACCGCCCTCGGGTCGGCATACGGCATCGCGGTCACCGGGACGATGCTGATCACGACGCTCCTGACGTTCTTCGTGGTGCGTTACACGTGGCGCTACAACTGGTGGCTGTGTCTGCTCGCGACCGGGTTCTTCTTCGTGATCGACGCGATGTTCTTCTCGGCGAACCTGCTGAAGCTGCTGCAGGGCGGCTGGTTTCCGATCGTCATCGGGGGCCTGATCTTCACCGTGATGTCGACCTGGGGCCGCGGCCGCGACATGATGCTGGCCGAGGCACGGACGCGGGCGGGCGACGCGCCGCTCCGCGAGTTCCTCGAGCGTCTGTTCAGCGACCCGCCGGTGCGCGTCCCCGGCACCGCGGTCTACCTGACGATCGAGCCGAACGGCGTCCCGCACGCGCTCCTCAACAACCTCGAGCACAACAGCGTCCTCCACGAGCGCGTGCTGTTCGTCAACGTCGCGAACCGGACGGTCCCTCGCGTTCGACCGGAGGACCGCATCGCCCTCCAGCCGCTCGAGCGCGACTGCTGGCAGGTCGTTGTCAACTACGGGTTCAAGGACGAGGTCGACCTGCCGCTCGCGCTGAGCAGCTGTGCCTCGAAGGATCTCGCGGTGGATCCCACGACCGTGTCGTACTTCCTCAGCCATGCCGTCGTCATCGCGACCGGCGGAAGGGGAATGTGGCTGTGGCGCGAGCGGCTGTTCGCGGCGATGTCGCACAACCTCGCGAACGTGGCGGGCTTCCTGAAGCTGCCGGCGAACCGGGTGATCGAGCTCGGGTCGCGGGTCGAGATCTGAAGACGATCGCCGAAGAATCCGGCCGCGCGCGTCGCGTCATTTCCAGAGGCTGCACTTCGACTCGGCCTTGGTCCCGAACGCCTGGTCCCCCGGAACCGACGCGATCACGTGGTAGTAGTCCCACGGGTATTTCGACTCGCTCGGCTTCTTGACCTGCATCAGGTACATCTCGTGGACCATGCGTCCGTCGGGGCGGATGTAGCCGTCCTTCGCGAACATGTCGTCGATGCGCGCCGACTTCATCTGCGCCATGACCTTGTCGGCGTCGTCGGTCCCCGTGGCCTGCACGGCCTTCAAGTAGGTGAACACGGCCGAGTAGTCGGCGGCCTGCGTCGACGTGGGTTCGCGCTTCGTCTTCTCGAAATAGCGCTTCGCCCAGGCGCGGGTCTCGTCGGTGCGGTCCCAGTACCACGGGTCCGCGACGTACATGCCCTGCGTCGCGGCGAGGCCGAGCGAATGGACGTCGCTGATGAACATCAAGAGGGCGGCGAGCTTCATCGTCTTCGTGATGCCGAACTCGTTGGCCGCCTTGATCGAGTTGATCGTGTCGCCGCCCGAGTTCGCGAGCGCGAGGATCTTGGCCTTCGACCCCTGCGCCTGCAGCAGGAACGACGCGAAGTCCGATGCGTTGGCCGGATGCTTGACGCTGCCGAGAATTTTCCCGCCGGCCGCCTTGACGACGGACGTCGCATCGGCTTCGAGCGACGCGCCGAACGCGTAGTCGGCGGTCAGGAAGTACCACGAGTCGCCGCCCTGTCTGACGATCGTGCTGCCGCTCACCTTCGACAGCGCGAGCGTGTCGTACGAGTAGTGGACGGTGTACGGCGTGCAGTCCTCGTTCGTGAAACGCGACGCGCCGGCCGACACGACGATGATCGGCTTCTTCTTGTCGGCCGCGACCTTGTTCATCGCGAGCGCCGCGGCCGAGTTGGTCCCGCCGATCAGCAGGTCGACACGGTCCTGGTCGATCCACTCGCGCGCCTTGCTCGCCGCGATGTCCGCCTTGTTCTGGTGGTCCGCGTAGAGGAGCTCGATCCGCTTGCCGTTGACGGCGCCGCCGAAGTCCGATATCGCCATCCGGATTGCCTCGATGCCGCCGGGGCCGTCGACGTCGGCGTAGAAGCCCGAGATGTCGGTGATGAAGCCGATCTTGATCACGTCGTCCGAGATCTGGGCCAGGGCCGTGGTGGTCGCCAGCGTGAGTCCGGCGAGTGCGCCGGCGCGTGCGAATAGCGATCTGCGAAGTCCTTGCATGTTCTCTCCAACCTCGTTGGTTGTCGTCCGCCCGCGGCCGGCCGGTCTATCGGTTCACGTCGACGACGATCCGACCGCGGATCTGGCCGGCGAGGATCTGCGGCGCGATCGCGATCGCGTCGGCGAGCCCGACGGTCCGCGCGATGCGCTGGATCGCGCCGCGATCGAGGTCGCGCGCGAGGCGCTGCCAGGCGTCCGTCCGCACGGCCAGCGGCGCCATCACGCTGTCGACGCCGATCAGCTTCACGCCGCGCAGGATGAACGGCGCGACCGTGAGCGGCAGGTCCATGCCCTGGGCCAGCCCGCAGGCGGCGACCGTGCCGCCGTAGCTCGTCGACGCGCAGGCGTTCGCGAGCGTGTGCGAACCGACCGTGTCGACGACGCCCGCCCAGCGTTCCTTCTGCAGCGGCTTGCCGGCGGCCGACAGCGTCGTGCGGTCGATCACCTCGGCCGCACCGAGCTCGGTGAGGAACGGCGTCTCGGCCGACTTCCCGCTCGAGGCGACCACGCGATGGCCGAGCTTCGCGAGCAGCGAGACGGCGAAGGAGCCGACGCCGCCGGTCGCGCCGGTGACGAGGATCTCGCCGTCGCCCGGCACGACGCCCTGCTGATCGAGCGCCATCACGCACAGCATCGCGGTGTATCCGGCGGTGCCGATCGCCATCGCGTCGAACGCGCCGATCGCGTCCGGCCGCGCGACCAGCCAGTCGCCCGACACGCGCGCCCGCTGCGCGAGGCCGCCCCAATGCGATTCGCCGACGCCGAAGCCATTGAGGATGACGCGGTCGCCGGCCTTCCACGACGCGTGGTCGCTCGCGGTGACCGTGCCGGCGAAGTCGATGCCGGGGACCATCGGCCACTTGCGGACCACGGGCGACTTGCCGGTGATCGCGAGGCCGTCCTTGTAGTTGATCGTCGAATAGTCGACGTCGACGGTGACGCCGCCGCCGTCGAAGAGGGGAAGCGCCGCTTCGTCGAGCGACTTCACGACCGCGAGCGTGGCGTTTTCGGGGGTCTTTTCGAGATGGATCGCGTTGAACATCGAGTTCCTTGTGGTCCGGTGAAGGGGATGCGGGCGATCAGGCCGGCATCAGCAGGTGATCGAAGAAGAGCGTGCCGACGTTGTCGAGCGGTTCGCGCGAGCGTTCGAGCTTCGCGCACAGCACGGCGCCTTCCCACGCGCTCCAGAAGAAGCGGGCGAGGGCGGCCGAGTCGACCGCCGTGCGGATCTCGCCCGCTTCGCGGGCTTCCTCGATGCAGCGCTCGAAGCGCTTTCGCCATGTGTCGAGGACTTCGAGCAGCAGGACGCGGTACGCCTCCTCGAGGCTCGCCATCTCCTGACCGAGGTTGCCGACCAGGCAGCCGCGCTTGAACTCGAAGCGCAGCACGCCGTCGGTCGCGTCGCTCGCGAACGCCTTCAGCCGGGCGAGCGGCGTGCGGCGCTCGTCGTTGAGGCTCTTGTCGAGCTTCCGGGCGAAATAGGCCGCGTAGTTGCGGATGACCGCGTGCGCGTAGGCGTCCTTGCTGTCGAAGTAGTAGTAGAACGAGCCCTTCGGCACCTCGGCCGCCTGCAGGATCTCCTCGAGTCCCGTGCTCCCGAAGCCCTTCTGCGTGAACAGGGCCGTGCCGATGTCGACCAGCATCCGGCGCTTCCCGTCGGCCTTCGTGGGGTTTCGTTCGATCGACTTGTTCATGGCCGGGAGGGAATGGGCTTCGCCGGCGACATCACGAGGCGACGCATGCAGACGAGGCCGAAGATCGGGCCGGGCAGCAGCAGCCACGCGACCTTGTTGCCGACCGATGCGAGCGACGATGTCGCGATCAGGATCGCGAAGGTGGTGAGCAGGAAGCCCGCGCTGTTCTGGATCGTCAGCGCGCTGCCGACCAGCTCGGGTGGGCACGCCTTGACCGACAGTGCCGAGAACTGCGGCGAGTCGGCCACGACGGCGAGCCCCCACACCAGCAGCAGCGCGAGACGCGCGCCGACCGGCAGGCCGTCCGCGAACGGATAGACGAGACAGATCAGTCCCGACGTCGCGAGCGCGATCCACGCGACGCGCGCACTGCCGATCGACCGGCTCAGCACGCCGCCGCCGATGCAGCCGAGCGTGCCCATCGCGATGATCAGGAAGGCCCACCCCGACACCTCGCGCGGGAACCGCGTCGCCTCGGGCAGCACCGACGCCAGCAGCAACGGCACGATGGTCCAGAACGCGTAGAGCTCCCACATATGGCCGAAGTAGCCGAAGGCCGACGCCCTGAACGCGGGAACCCCGAACGCGCTCAGCACGTGCGCCTTGTGCGTCCCCGCGGCGCGCGGCTTGCGCTTGAAGTGCGGGCCGTCGCCGAGCAGGCCGACGGTCGCCGCGCCGACCAGCGCGAGCGCCGACGACGTCAGGATCACCGTCTGCCACGAGATCGAGCCGCCGACCATGCGGATGCCGTGCGGCAGCGCGGTGCCGAGCGTCAGCATCCCGACCAGCAGGCCGAGACTCTGGCCCGCGCGCTCCGGATCCCAGCTCACGATCAGCTTCATGCCGAGCGGATAGATGCCGGCCAGCGACAGCCCGACCGCGAAGCGGAAGCACATCGCCGACGCGAGACCCGTGCTGAGCAACGCGAACGCGGCGTTGAAGCCCGCGCCGAGCACGCTGCAGAGCGTGAAGATGCGGCTCGCCGGATAACGATCGGCGAGTCCCGTCAGCGCGAACGCCAGCGTGCCGACGATGAAGCCGCCCTGGACCGCGTTGGTCAGCCACCCGATGTCGTCGGTGCCGAGTTCCCACAACCGGCGCAGGTCGTCGGCCGCGCTGTTCGCGCTGAACCAGAGCGACGTGCCGCACAACTGCGCGAGCACGATGAGCACGATCGGACGGGTCACGAATTCAGCCCTCGGCCGCCTTCGCGAAGCGCGCGTCGCGCCACGCGATCGCCTCGCGCATGCCGCGCTCCCGCGCGACGTCCATGAAGGCGGTCTTGTCGGGCGAGCCGTGCGACTCGATCCCGTGGTCGACATCGAGCGCCATCTTCAGCGCGGTCTGCATGCCCTGGATCTCGTAGGTGCGGTTGAGCGCCTTCTTCGTCTCCACCACCAGGTTCGGATCCATCAGTGCGATGCCGCGCGCGGTGCGTATCGCCTCGTCGACCTGCGTGCCGGACGGCACGATCCGGCTCACGAGCCCCATCGTCAGCGCCTCGGCAGCGGGGATGCGGTCGTCGGCGCCGAGGATGATCCGCTTCGCCTGCTTGGGGTTCGTCATCCACGGCAGCAGCATCGTCACGATGCCGGCGCCGAACTTCAGCTCGGGCTCGCCGAAGACCGCGTCGTCCGCCGCGATCGTGATGTCGCACGACATCGCGAGCTCGAAGGCGCCGGCGAGGCACGCGCCGTGGACCGCCGCGATGGTCGGCTTCGGGCTGTTCCAGAAGCGCATCGTCGTGTCGAAGTCGAGGTCGAGGATGTCGCGCCAGACCTTCGCGCCCTCGGGCCGCTGCTCCATCTGCGCCTTGAGGTCGAAGCCCGACGAGAACGCGCGTCCGGCACCGCTGACGACGATGACGCGGACGTCGTCGTCGGCCTCGGCCATGTCCATCGCCGCGTTGATCTCGCCGAGCGCGACCCGGTTGAGCGCGTTGAGGCGCTCCGGCCGGTTCAGCGTCAGGTGCGCGATGTGGTTCTCGCACGTGAAGAGGATGGTCGTGAAGTCGGTCATGGAGACTCTCTTGCGGATGAGGGCGCGAGCGGCTGGACGGCACCTTCGTGGATCAGCGCGCGGAGCCGGTTGCGATCGGCCTTGCCGGTCCGGCCGGTGGGCAGTTCTTCGGCGACGTAGTAGGCGTCCGGCTGCTTGAAGCGCTCGAGCCAGCCGTCGAGGAAGCGTTGCATCGACCCGACGTCGAGGCGCGCGCCGCTCCGCGGCACGAGCAGCACATGGATGCGCTCGCCGAGCAGCGGGTCGTCGATGCCGGTCGCCATCGCGGCCGCGACGTCGGGATGGACCGAGACGGCCTGCTCGATCTCGACCGGCGTGACCTTGTTGCCGCCGCGGCTGATGACTTCCTTCCGGCGTCCCATCAGCTCGACGAGCGCGCCGTCGGCCGAGCGGGCGAGGTCGCCGGTGCGGAACCAGGCGTCGTCGTACGCGGCGGCGGTGAGCTCCGGCGCGTCGAGGTAGCCGGCCATCGCGTACGGCGACGCGATCTGCAGTTCGCCGATCGCGCCGGCCGCGACGACCTGGTCGTCGAGGTCCACGATGCGGAAGCGGACGCCGGGCGAGCTGCGGCCGATGCAACCGGGCAGCCGCGCGTAGTCGGACGGGAACGCGAAGAAGTCGCAGGTGGCCGTCTCGGTCAGGCCGTAGATGTCGACCAGCTCGGTCGATGCGAGCATCCGCGCGGCGACCGGTGCGGGGGTCGTGCGATGGACCGGTACGGCCACGCCGCCGGCCAGCCAAACGCCGAAGAGGGCGGCGATGTCGGTCGGATGGTTGGAGACCGCGACCTGTACCGGCTCGTCGATGGCGATGCCCGCCGCGACCAGCGCCGCCGCGACGGTGCGGGCGTGCGACCGCAGTTCCGCGTACGTGGTTGCCGAGCCGTCGCCGCGGAGCGCGACGGACGCATCGCACGCGTCGCACGCAACCCCGAGCAGGCGCGCGAGGCCGCCGATCGGCGGCCGGTTGGCGTCGGCGGGGCGTGCGTCGATCACGGTCGATCCTCGGTCATCGCGGCGCTCACGGGTTCAGACCTACAACTCGTCGCGGATTGCTAGACGACCGGTCGACTATTGCGGTTTCGCGACAGTTGGTCCACTGGGGTTTTCCATCAGGGCGTGGTGCGTCGCGACTGACACCGACGCGATCACCGCGTGGACGCGATCGTCGAAGCGACGTCGCCCCGGCCCGCGTCGAAGCCCTCCCGCAAGGCGGCAACCACATGGGCCAGCGCCGGTGACGAGCGGCGGCCGGCGTAATAGAGGTGATAGCCGGGGTAAGTCATGGTCCAGGCGTCGAGCGCCGTGACGAGCCGACCGGCGTCGAGATGGGGGCGCACAAGATCCTCGGGTAGCCACGCCAGTCCATGCCCTGCGAGCGCCGCCCAAACGATCAGGTCCGAACGATTGAAGACGAGACGGCCGGTCGGGTGGAAAACGACCGTGCGGTTGCTTCGAGCGAAGTTCCAGCAGAGCAGCCCGCCATGGGCCGGCAGACGCATCGCGATGCAATCGTGATGCTGCAGGTCCTGCGGTGTCATGAGCAGGGGTGCCCGACCGGAATAGGCGGGGCTTCCGACGACGAGCGTTCGAAGATCCGGTGCGATCCGCGCGGCGATCATGTCTTCGCGACGTCTCCGCCGAGGCGGATGCCGATGTCGAAGCGGTCGGCGACGATATCGGTGAAGCGGTTGTCCGCGCTCACCTCGAGCCGGATGTCGGGATAACGCGGCAGCCAAGGCAGGAGGCGCGGCCAGACCAGCGTCTCGGCCGCATGTTCGGTGGCCGTGATCCGGATGAGTCCCGCCGGGGTGCCGCGCAGCTCGCCGAGTCCGGCCAACTTCGCTTCGATGTCGGCGAAGCGCGGGGCGATGGTCTGGTAGAGACGCTCGCCGGCCTCGGTCGTCGACACGTGATCAAGCTCGGGTCCCGGGGCGAGATCTGAGCGTCGATCGGCTCCATCGACCAACGCGCCGACGCGCACCGAACGTCACCGGCCGCGTCTGTTCGTCACGTCAACCGCGCTGGTTCAGCCTTCGCCAGACGGTCGAGCGGCTGACCGCGAGCCGCTTCGCGGCCCGGTCGAGATCGCCGTCGCACTCGTCGACGACCCGTCGCACGTGCGCGGTCTCCGTCGCCTTGCCGAAGTGGCGCAGGCCCCTGGACGGCTCGACCGGTGGCGCGTGATCGAACAACTCCGGCAGCACGGCCGCCAACGGGTGATCGCCTTGCGACGCGACGGAGAACGGACTCATCAGCAGCGCGCGCTCGAGCACGTTTTCCAGCTCGCGTACGTTGCCGGGCCAGTGGTATTGCTGGAGCTGCGGGAGCAGCGCGGCCACGACGGCGTCACCCGACGCGCCCTTGCCGATCCGCCGTTCGAGGCGCTGGGCGATCTGACGCGCGATGAAGCCGATGTCGTCGAGGCGATCGCGCAGCGCCGGCACGTGAAGGCGGAGAATCTGCAGCCGATAGTAGAGGTCGTGACGGAACGTTCCTTCGGCGACGCCGAGCTGAAGATCGCGATGGGTCGCGGCAATGACCCGCACGTCGATCGGCGTCGGCTCGATCGATCCGAGCCGCAGCACCTCGCGTTCCTGCAACACGCGAAGCAGGCGCGTTTGTAACGACAACGGCATGTCGCCGATCTCGTCGAGGAACACGGTCCCCGTGTGGGCCGCTTCGAACAGGCCCGGCTTGCCGCCCCGGCGCGAGCCGGTGAACGCGCCCTCCTCGTAGCCGAACAGTTCGCTGTCGAGCAGGGTCTCGGCGAGCGCGCCGCAGTTGATCGCGACGAACGGACGATCGCGCCGCCGGCTCGCGTTGTGGATGCCCTGAGCGAGCAGTTCCTTGCCGGTGCCGCTCTCGCCGGTGATCAACACGGTCGAGTCGGCCTGCGCGTAGCGCTCGGCCATCGCGAGCACGACCTGCATCCGGGCCGACCCGGTGGCGACGTCGCGGAGGACGTGGCGCGCGCCGAAGCGACCCGGCCGCGTCTGGGCACGGACGCGGCTGTCGGCACGCTGCACTTCCGCCGTTTCCCGCGCGGTGAGCACGGCACCCGCGGCCTTGTCGTCGTCGAAGAGCCGCACGAAGCTCGCGAGCACGCTTCGGCCCATGTGCGTCAGGACCTTGTCGGAGAACTCGCTGCCGGACCGCAACGTCTCGCCGAGTCCGAGGCCCGGCGCGACGTCGTCGATGTCGCGACCGAGCGCCGCGTCGGTCGCCACGTTCAGCAGTCGCGCCATGACGAGATTCAACGACTCCACGCGTCCCTTCGTGTCGAGCGCGAGCACGCCGTCGCGCAACTGATGCAGGATCACGTCCAGCCGCTGGCGCTTCTTCTGTTGCTGCAGTGAACTTCCCCAGAGGGCGATCGCGTCCTCGATTGCATGCCGGCAGACCTCGGCCGACAAGGCGGGAATGCCGACCAGCCCTTGCTCTTCGGCGATCTCGGCGACCATCGAAGAGCCGATCACCGCGCGGCATCCTTCCCGCGCGAGCGCGCGGACCTTCGCGCGGGCTTCTTCGCCATCGGTGTAGGCACCCTGCCGGACGTCGACGCTGAGCGCCCCGCGGACGGATTCGAGATCGGCATCGATCTCGCGGTAGCTCAACACCGCGACCGGTCCCGACACACCGGACACGCAGCGCGCGCGGACCAGCGCGCGCAGCGCGCCCATCCCGTCCAGACGCATCTTCAGCACCGGCAGCTGCAGGTGCTTGTGCAGGAAGGCGCCGGTCGCTCCACCGCACAGGACCAGGTCCGCGCCGCGCGTCTGCTCCAGCTCCTGCGCGTAGTCCAGGACGCGATCGAACGATCGGTCCACCACGCGAACATCGGCTCGCCCGCCGAACTCGGGCAG
>CAXTDA010000094.1:0-3296 GCA_964242935.1 uncultured Burkholderiaceae bacterium
CCGACGACCTCGCGTTCGGCTACGGCGCCGAGTTCGAGATCGAGAGCTACCTGCGTTACCAGGGCGACAAGTTTTCGGACTACTTCGACGCGAACTCGTACCTGCTGATCACGAAGGCACTCGACTACTTCGACCCGGCCGCGGCTCACGGCGGCTCGCTGACGCGGGCGCTCGCGGGCGCCGAGGCGCAATTCCTGATCGTGTCGTTCACGACCGACTGGCGCTTCGCCCCCGAGCGGAGCCGCGAGGTCGTCAAGGCGCTGCTCGACAATCGCCACCCGGTCACCTATGCGGAGATCGACGCGCCGCACGGGCACGACGCCTTCCTGCTCGACGACCCGCGTTATCACCGGCTGGTCGCCGCGTACTTCGACCGCATCCACGCGGCGCTCGGAGCGGGTGCGTGAAAGCTGCCATGGGCAACGCCTTCGAGCCGCTCCGGCCCGAGCTCGCGGCGATCGCCGACTGGATCGCACCCGGCTCGTCGGTGCGCGCCCTCGGCTGCGGCGCCGGCTCGCGGCGCGCCGGGCGGCTGGGCGAGATGGGCGGCGGCTGCGTCGGGGTCGAGCTCGACGACGAGAAGGTGCTCGCCTGCGCGCGACAGGGCGTGTCCGTCGTCCAGCAGAACCTCGAGGACGGCCTCGCGCTCTTCTCCGACGCGTCGTTCGATACCGTGCTGCAGCTCGAGACGCTGCAGATGGTGGTGCGCACGGAGGCGATCCTGCGCGAGCTCGGTCGCGTCGGCCACGAGAGCATTGTCACGTTCCCGAACTTCGCGTACTGGACGCACCGGATCGCGATCGTGCGCGGCCGGATGCCGGTCTCGAAGGCCCTGCCGTACGAGTGGTTCGATACGCCGAACCTGCGCTTCGCGACGTTCACCGACTTCCTCCGCCTGACGCAGAAGAGCGGTTTCAGCCTGAAGGACCGCTTCGCGCTCCGCGGCGGTCGCGTCGTCCGTTTCCTGCCGAACCTGTTCGGCAACGTCGCGGTATTCCGGCTCGCCGGCAATCCCCGCGGCTCGTGACAGGATACCGGCGACGACGCAGCGGACCGCTGTCCTTCGCTACACTTGGCGCGGTTCGCCCGTCCACGCACGACGCCCGCCGCCCATGCCCGCCGTCAAGTACTTCTCCGAAAGCTACGCCGAGGCACGGACCCGCTTCCTCGACGCCGCCAAGCGGACCCTCGCGCCGCTCGAGACGTTCGAGAATCCGGTCGGCAAGGGCCCGACCGGGGAAGCGCTCGCGACCGACGTCGCGCTGTTCGGTCCCGCCGACGCGACGAAGCTGCTGATCCTGGTTTCCGGCACGCACGGCGTCGAAGGCTTCGCCGGGTCCGGGGCCCAGGTGACGATGATGGAGAGCCTGCGCTTCGCGGCGCTGCCGGCGCGCACCGCGGTGCTCGTCGTCCACGCGATCAACCCGTACGGCTTCGCCTGGCTGCGCCGCGCGAACGAGGACAACGTCGACCTGAACCGGAACGCGATCGATTTCGCGGCGCCGCCGAAGCCGAACGACGACTTCCTCGCGCTCGCGCCGCACCTCGTCCCCGTCGCCTGGGAGGAACTGGCGCCGGCGGAGGCCGTGATCCGGTCGTTCGTCGAGACGCACGGTTTCCGCCGCTTCCAGGAAGTGGTGACCGGCGGGCAGTACACGCATCCGGAAGGCCTGTTCTACGGCGGCGCGGCCCCGGTCTGGTCGCTGCGGACCTTCCGCGAGATCGTCACGCGGTATGCGCGCGGCAAGCAGTGCATCGCGGTGATCGACTTCCACACCGGTCTCGGCCCGATGGGCTACGGCGAGCCGATCTACACCGGCACCGACGACGCGGAGGCCGAGCGGGCCCGCGAGTGGTACGGCCCCGACGTCACGGCGATCCATGCCGGGAACTCGACGTCGGTGATCGTGCAGGGTCCGATGATCAACGCGGTCGCCTCGTTCTTCGACGACCCGGCGACGCGACCCCAGGTCACGACGCTCGCGCTCGAGTTCGGCACGTTGCCCGAGGAGGTCGTGCTCGACGCGCTGCGGGCCGAGGCCTGGATGCACCTCCACGGCGACGTCAACTTCGACACGCCGGTCGGCCGCTCGATCAAGCGGCGCTTTCGCGACGCGTTTTACGTCGATACCGACGTGTGGAAGCGCGCCATCGTCGAGCGGGCCGTCGAGATGACGGGTCAGGCGCTCGCCGGACTGGCGAGCTGAAGGTCGCGGCCTTCGTCCGGCGCCGCGCCGCCGACGGCGCGCGACCGCTGCCCGCTCGATGACCGCTCGATGACCGGTCGCGGCCTGTGGCGCGCGTGGTTCAACCGCCGGATGCTGGTGTGCGCGTTCCTCGGCTTCACGTCGGGCCTGCCGCTCTTCATCCTGCTCAGCCTGCTGCAGGCGTGGCTGAAGTCCGAAGGCATGTCGCTGAAGGACATCGGCCACTTCGCGCTGGTCGGCGTCGCGTACACCTGGAAGTTCCTGTGGGCGCCGTTGATCGACCGGTACGCGCTGCCGGGCCTCGGCGGTCTCGGCCGTCGGCGCGGCTGGATGCTGGCGATGTCGCTGCTCGTGCTGCTGCTGGTCGCCTGGCTCGGCACCTTCGATCCGCGGCGCGACGGGCAGATGATCGCGACGCTCTGCGTACTGATCGCGTTCTCGTCGGCGAGCCTCGACATCGTCATCGACGCCTTTCGCCGCGAGATCCTGCCGGACCCGGAGCTCGGGCTCGGTAACGCGGTGCACGTCAACGCGTACAAGCTCGCGGGCCTCGTGCCCGGCTCGTTGTCGCTGATCCTCGCCGACCACCTGCCCTGGGACGCCGTGTTCGCGATCACCGCCGCGTTCATGCTGCCCGGCATCGCGATGGTCTTCTTCGTCGCGGAGCCGGAGCGCCACGGCGAGCCGCCGCGGTCGCTCCGCGATGCGGTGGTCCTGCCGTTCAAGGAGTTCGTCTTTCGCGACGGCTGGTCGCAGGCGCTGCTGATCCTCGCGTTCCTCTTCCTCTACAAGCTCGGCGACTCGATGGCGACCGCGCTGTCGACGGCGTTCTACCTCGACATCGGCTTCACGAAGACCGAGGTCGGCGTGATCGCGAAGAACGTCGGGCTGTGGTCGAGCGTCGTCGGCGGCCTGGTCGGCGGCGCGTGGCTGGTCCGGCTCGGCATCAACCGCGGCCTGTGGATCTTCGGCGTCCTGCAGCTGGTCGCGATCTTCGGCTTCGCGTGGCTCGCGAAAGCCGGCCCGGACCGGGCCGTGCTCGCGTTCGCGATCGGCTTCGAGGCGTTCGCGAGCGTCGGCCTCGGCACC
>CAXTDA010000094.1:3396-6959 GCA_964242935.1 uncultured Burkholderiaceae bacterium
CGTGCTCGCGTTCGCGATCGGCTTCGAGGCGTTCGCGAGCGTCGGCCTCGGCACCGCCGCGTTCGTCGCGTTCATCGCGCGCACCACAGACCCGCGTTTCACGGCGACGCAGTTCGCGCTGTTCACGAGCCTGGTCTCGGTGCCGCGGACGTTCGCGAACGCGGGCGCCGGGCACATCGTGTCGGCGACCGGCTGGTTCGACTTCTTCCTGATCTGCGGCGCGCTCGGCCTGCCGGGCCTGCTGCTTTTGCCGAAAGTGGCGCCGTGGCGGCATGATGGCGCCCCGCGCGGGAAGGGCCGCCCGGACGGGCCCGAGGAGACGTCATGAAAGGTTGGATCCTGCAACGGTTGCGCCGAACGGCCGCGCTGGTCGTCGCGCTCGCGCTGCTCGCGCCGTCGGTTTCGCCGTCGGTCGCGGTCGCGCAGTCGCTCAACGTGCAACTGGAGCGGCAGGCGAACCAGCAATACCGCCAGCTGCTCGATCAGGCGCGTGCGAAGCGGGCGCTCGCACCGGACGGCAACGCGGACCTCGAGCGGCTCCGGCGCATCCAGCAGCGCATCCTGCCGTTCACCTACGCGGTCAACCCGCGCGCGCGGCAGTGGCAGTGGGAGATCAACCTGCTCGGCAGCCAGCAGGTCAACGCGTTCTGCATGCCGGGCGGGAAGATCGCGTTCTTCAGCGGCATCCTGACGAAGCTGAAGCTCACCGACGACGAGGTCGCGATCGTCATGGGCCACGAGATCACGCATGCGCTGAAGGAACACGGCGTCGACCAGGCGAAGAACCAGGCCTACGGCGAACTGGCCGCGCGCGCGGGCGGCGCGTTGCTGTCCGCCTGGCTCGGGATCAATCCCAACCTGACGAGCATGGGCGCGCACGCGGCGAACAGCCTCTTCCAGCTGCGCTTCTCGCGCGGCGACGAGGCCGAGGCCGACGCGATCGGGCTCGAGCTCGCCGCGCGCGCCGGCTACGACCCGCGCGCCGGCGTCGTGCTGTGGCAGAAGATGGGCCAGGCGTCGCAGGGCAGCCCGCCGCAGTGGCTGTCGAGCCACCCGGCCGACCGCAACCGCATCGCGGAGATCCAGAAGCGGCTGCCGGCGGTGCTGCCGTTGTACGCTCAGGCGATCGGCCGGCCGGTCAACCAGCTGCCGCCGTACCAGACCATGACGATCGCGGCCGCGCGCTGATCGTCCATTCGGGAGAACCGATGATCCTCGACCACGTCGGATTCAACTTCAGCGACTTCGCGAAGGCGAAGGCCTTCTTCGCGGCCGCGCTCGAGCCGCTCCGCATCGCCCCGCTGATGGAAGAGGGCCGGTCCGCCATGCTCGGCCGCGACGGCAAGCCGCAGTTCTGGTTCGGCGGGTACGGTCCCGCGCCGGGGCCCATCCATCTCGCGTTCGCTGCCGAGACCCGCGAACAGGTGCGGCGCTTCCATGCGGCCGCGCTCGCGGCGGGCGCCAAGGACAACGGCGCGCCGGGACTCCGCGACTATGCGCCGAACTACTACGCGGCGTTCGTCATCGGCCCCGACGGCCATAACATCGAGGCCGTGTGCCACGCGGCGGACGAATGATCATGCGTTCGGCATCAGCCCCGCCGCGAGCAACCCGCCGTCGATGTTGAGCACGTGGCCGGTCACGAAGCCGGCCTTCGTCTCGTCGAGCAGGAAGGCGATCGCCTCGGCGATCTCGCGCGGTTCGGCGTAGCGCCGCTGCGGCGTCAGCGCGGTCCAGCGCGCGCGCATCGCGTCGGTGTGCATCGCGTCGACGAGCGGCGTCGCGACCGGCCCGGGCGAGACCGCGTTGACGCGGATGCCGTCGGTCGCGAGCTCGACGGCCATCACCTGCGTGAGCACGATCACCGCGCCCTTCGACGCGCCGTACGCGCTGCGTTCCAGATGGCCGCGCTGTCCGGCGGTCGATGCGAGGTTGACGATCGCGCCGCGCCGCCGCGCGGCCTGCAGCGCCCTCACGACCGCCTTCGCGACGACGAAGCTGCCGACGACGTTGACTTCGTATTGCCGGCGCAGGTCGTCGGGCGTGGTGTCGACGAAGCGCTTCGCGATGCCGATGCCGGCGCTGTTCACGAGTCCCGCGACGTCGCCGGAGCCCTCGACGAGCGCGTCGACCGCCGCTTCGTCGGTGATGTCGACCGCGTGCCATGAGACCGCGCGGTCGCCGAGTGCCGCGGCGGCGGTCTCGAGGCCGTGGGCATCGCGGTCGACACCGACGACCCGCCAGCCCTGATGGAGCAGCACCGCGGTCGTGGCGAGGCCGATCCCCGATGCGGCGCCGGTGACGATGCAGGTCTTCATGCGGCGGATCGTCGCATGCCCCGGTGCGGTTAGACTCCCGCGGCCCGCGCCCCGAGAGGCGACGACGACGAGGAGACACCATGACGAACACGAAGAACACCACCCGCCGCGACGTCCTGAAGCTCGGCGGTGCGACCGTCGGCACGCTCGGCGCCGCGTCGCTCGGACTGCCGATGCCGGCCCGCGCGGCCGAGTTCACCTACAAGTACGCGAACAACCTGCCGGCCACGCATCCGATGAACCTGCGGGCGAAGGAGTTCGCCGATCGCATCGAGAAGGAGAGCAACGGCCGCGTAGTGTTCCAGATCTTCCCGTCGAACCAGCTCGGCTCGGACACCGACATGCTGAGCCAGGTGCGCTCGGGCGCGATCGAGTTCTTCACGCTGTCGGGACTGATCCTGTCGACGCTGGTGCCGGTCGCGTCGATCAACGGCATCGGCTTCGCGTTCGCCGACTACGACGCGGTGTGGAAGGCGATGGATGGCGACCTCGGCAAGTACGTCCGCGCCGAGATCGGCAAGAAGGGCCTGGTCGCGATGGACCGCATCTGGGACAACGGCTTCCGCCAGATCACCACGAGTACGAAGCCGATCGTTTCCGCTGCGGACCTGAAGGGGCTGAAGATCCGCGTGCCGGTGAGCCCGCTCTGGACGTCGATGTTCAAGGCGTTCGACGCGTCGCCCGCCAGCATCAACTTCGCCGAGGTGTATTCGGCGCTGCAGACCAGGATCGTCGAAGGCCAGGAGAACCCGCTCGCGGTGATCTCGACCGCGAAGCTCTACGAGGTGCAGAAATACTGCTCGATGACGAACCACATGTGGGACGGTTTCTGGATGCTCGCGAACAAGGGCGCCTGGGACCGCCTGCCGCCCGACCTGCAGGCGATCGTCGCGCGGAACTGGAACGACGCCGCGACCGCCGAGCGCGCCGACACCGCGAAGCTGAACGCGAGCCTGCAGGCCGACCTCGCGAAGCAGGGCCTCGCGTTCAACCAGCCGAAACCCGACGAATTCCGCGACGCGCTCCGGAAGGCGGGCTTCTACGCGGAGTGGAAGGGCAAGTACGGCGCCGACGCGTGGGCGCTGCTCGAGAAGGTGTCGGGGTCTCTGGCTTGACGTGATCACCTCCGCGACTGACTCCCTCCCCCTCCGGGGGAGGGCCGGGGAGGGGGCGAGCGAAGCGAGCGACACCGGCTCGCCTTCGGCGAGGGGCCCCCCCCCCGCCGCCCCGCCCCACGGGGGCAGG
>CAXTDA010000094.1:6969-8225 GCA_964242935.1 uncultured Burkholderiaceae bacterium
CCCCCATCCCGGCCTTCCCCCAAAGGGGGAAGGAGCAGGGCATGACCGTGGCGCTTCAGGCTGGCGACTCGCCTGTCGACACGCCCTCCAACGCCGTCACTCGCATCGCAGCGCGCCTGGAGCGCTTCCTCGCCGTCGCGGTCGAGACCGCCGCCGCCATCCTCGTCGCCGTCGAGATCGCCGTGCTCTTCGCCGGCGTTGTCTCGCGCTATGTCTTCCACCGGCCGCTCGTCTGGTCCGACGAGCTCGCGTCGATCCTCTTCATGTGGCTCGCGATGCTGGGCGCGGTGGTCGCGTTCGGCAAGAGCGCCCACATGCGGATGACCGCGCTGGTCGCCCGCGCGGACCCGTTGCGCCGCGCGTGGGCCGAGACCGCCGCGCTGGTCGTGCCGATCGTGTTCCTCGCGCTTGTCTTCCCGCCGGCGTTCGACTACGCACGCGGCGAGATGGACATCACGACGCCTGCTCCCGAGATCGCGAACGTGTGGCGCGCGCCGGCTTTGCCGATCGGCATCGGCCTGATGGCGGTCTTCGCGGTGCTGCAACTCGCGCAGCGCGCGTCGTGGCTTCACGCCGCGATCGTCGTCGTCGCCGCGGCGGCGACCGTCGGTGCGTTGCTCGCCGTCTCGATCGCCGTACCGTCCTTCTTCGCGGGGCTCGGGCGCTGGAACCTGGTGGCGTTCTTCGTCGTCGGCGTCGGCGCGATGGTGCTGTCCGGGATTCCCATCGCGTTCGCGTTCGGCCTCGCGACGCTCGGCTTCATCGTGCTGACGACCGGCGTCCCGGCATCGGTCGTGGTCGGCCGGATGGACGAAGGGATGTCGCACCTGATCCTGCTCGCGGTGCCGCTCTTCATCTTCCTCGGCGGCCTGATCGAGGTCACCGGCATGGCGAAGCAGATGGTCGACTTTCTTGCCGGCCTGATCGGACACGTGAAGGGCGGCCTGTCGTACGTGCTGCTCGGCGCGATGGTCCTGGTCTCGGGCATCTCCGGCGCGAAGGCCGCCGACATGGCCGCGGTGGCGCCGGTGCTGTTCCCGGAGATGAAGGCGCGCGGTGCGAAGCCCGGCGAACTCGTCGCGCTGCTGTCGGCATCGGGCGCGATGTCCGAGACGATCCCGCCGAGCCTGGTCCTGATCACGATCGGCTCCGTGACCGGCGTGTCGATCGCGGCGCTGTTCGCGGGCGGCCTGGTGCCGGCGCTGGTCCTCGCGCTCGCGCTCGCGTTCGTCGCGCGCCGGCGCGCGCAGGCCGAC
>CAXTDA010000094.1:8235-11265 GCA_964242935.1 uncultured Burkholderiaceae bacterium
GGGTCGCCGGCCGCCCGCGCGTCGTGGTCGACGATCGCGCGACTGTTCGCGATCGCGCTGCCGGGACTCGCGCTGCCGTTCATCATCCGCGCGGCGGTGATCGAAGGGGTGGCCACCGCGACCGAGGTGTCGACGATCGGCGTCGTCTATGCGCTCGTCGTCGGCGCCGTGGTCTACCGCCGCTGCCCGCCGCGCGCGCTCGGCCGACTGCTGGTCGACACCGCGAGCCTGTCGGGCGCCATCCTGCTGATCATCGGCACCGCGACCGCGATGGCATGGGCGCTCACGCAGTCCGGCTTCTCGGGCGCGCTCGCGCAGGCGATGGCGTCGCTGCCGGGCGGCAAGGCGAGCTTCATCGCGTTGTCGATCGTCGCGTTTGTCGTGCTCGGCAGCGTGCTCGAAGGCATCCCCGCGATCGTGCTCTTCGGCCCGCTGTTGTTCCCGATCGCGCGCGTCGTCGGCGTGCACGAGGTGCACTACGCGATGATCGTCGTGCTGGCGATGGGCATCGGCCTGTTCGCGCCGCCGTTCGGCGTCGGCTACTACGCCGCGTGCGCGATCGGGCGGGTCGATCCGGCCGAGGGGATGCGCCCGATCGTCGGCTACCTCGTCGCGCTGCTGATCGGGCTCGTGGTCGTCGCGCTGGTGCCCTGGTTGTCGATCGGCTTCCTCGGCAAATAGGACCCGCGGCCCGCGCAGGCCCATGATGGCGGCAGATGGTCGACAACCAGCAACAGCGTTTCCGCATCGAATGGACCGCCCTCGCCGCCGTGCTGGCGACCGCGGCGCTGGTCACTGTCTGGATGCTGGCCGGCGAGTCCGACGACATCCGGACGCAGGAGGCGGAGCGCCTCCAGGGCCAGGCGCGCGTCGTCGACGAGAACCTGATCCGCCAGCTGGAAGGCGCCAACAACGCGCTCCGCAGGGTGCGGGACGATTTCGCGTTCCGCGATTCCGCGGGCGACCGGGCGCTGACCACCATGGTGCTGAAGTCGTTGACCGATTCGATGCCCGGCGTCAGCACGATGGTCCTGCAGGATCGCGACGGGACGGTCGTCGCGTCCAGTCGCGACGAGTTCCTCGGGAAGAACTTCGCCGCGCGCTCGTATTTCACGGTGCCGCGCGCCGGCAAGGACGCCGACGTGCTGTACGTCTCGTCACCGTTCAGGACGACGCTCGGAACGTTCGTGGTGGTGGTCGGACGGGTCGTGACCGACGGTCGTGGCGAGTTCGCCGGCGTCGTGACCGCGTCGCTCGACCCGGGCTACTTCAAGGTCGTCATCGGGTCGGTGCGGTATGCCCCCGACGTGCGCACGACGCTGTTCGACGCCGACGGCAAGGTCTTCCTGAGCCTTCCGGCGCAAGACGTCGTGGACCATCTCGACGCGACCCGTCCGGATGCGCCGTTCGTCCGCTTTCGATCGGAAGGGATGCGAGCGATGTCGACGACCGGTTTGCTCGACACGGCGGGCGGGCCGCGGCTGACCGCGCTCCGCCGCATCGACGCCGACAACCTGCGCATGGACCGGCCGCTGCTGGTCGCCGTCAGCCGCGATCTTTCCGAGGTCGAGCGGCCGTGGCGAGTGAAGGCCGGTCTGTGGGGCGGCGCCATCGCGGCGATCTCGTTGCTGCTCGGCATCGCGTCGTTCGTCGATCATCGCCGCCGCGCCGCGCTCGGCCGCGTCGCCGCGATCGGGGCGGAGGAGCGGGCGGTCGCGGCGTCCGCGTTGCGCCAGAGCGAGGACCAGCTTCGCGAGCTCACCGACAACATGCCGGCGCTGGTCGCTCGCCTCGATGTCGACCAGCGATTTCGCTTTGCGAACCGCGCCTTCAAGGACTGGCTGGGCCTCGATCCCGCATGGCTGATCGGCCGCAGCCTGAGGGAGGTCCATGGCAGCGAGGTGTATGAGGCGTTCGAGCATCACATCGCCGCGGCGTTGACCGGCCTGAGGACCGTCTACGAACGCGAGATGAAGACGCTCGACGGCGTTCGCCGGGTCGAAGTGACGTTGATGCCGCAGCGCGGCGAAGACGGCATCGTGACGAGCCTCGATGGGCTGATCGTCGACATCTCCGCCCGCTTCGAGGCCGATCGACGGAACGCTCTCAGCGAGGAGCGGCTGAGCCTGGCGTTGGAAGGGTCCGGGCAGGCGGTGTTCGATTGGGACATCGTCCACGACCAGATGTATCAGAGTGCGCAGGCGGCGGTGATGCGCGGCAAAGCGGCCGAAGCGACGACGACCGCCGGCGAAACGATGCGCGCCGACGTCCATCCCGACGACCTCGACCAGGTGATGACGCGCATCGCCGATCTGGTGAGCGGCCGGGTCGCGTTGTTTCGCGCCGACTTCCGGCTCGCGCGGGGACCGGGCGAATGGACGTGGGTGCGGGCACAGGGCCGGGTCTTCGAGCGCGGCCCCGACGGTCAGGCACGACGCGTCGCCGGGACCTACGCGGACATCAGCGTCGAGAAGGCGGCCGAAGGACAACTGCGTCGCCTCGCCGAGAACGACGACCTGACCGGCCTCCCGAACCGGGCCGTCTTCAACGAGCGTCTCGAGCAGGCCCTGACCCGCGTCACGCCGCAGAGCCCGATGGCGCTGCTGTTCCTCGACATCGACCATTTCAAGGACATCAACGATGCCTACGGTCACGAGGCCGGCGACCATGTCCTGAAGGCCTACGCGATGCGCATGCAGGCTGTGGTCCGCAAGGCCGATACGGTGGCCCGCCTGGCGGGCGACGAATTCACGATCATCCTCGAGGCGCTGAACGATCCGCAGGACGCACGGCAGGTGGCGGGGAAGCTCCTCGACCGGCTGCGGGCGCCGATCGACCTGTCGGGTCGACCGACGGTCGTCACCGCCAGCATCGGCATCGCGTTGTGCGAGAGCGGCACGAGCGCCGCCGCCGCGTCGCTGCGAGGGGTGGACGACGCTGCCGCGTTGCTGCAGGGTGTGGACGACGCGGCCGCGTTGCTGCAAGGGTCGAACGACGCGGCCGCGTTGCTGCGTCGTGCCGACGCCGCCC
>CAXTDA010000095.1:0-11182 GCA_964242935.1 uncultured Burkholderiaceae bacterium
TCGTCGAAGCGGGCGGCCTCCGCTGGTACGTCGCGGTCCTCGGACGAGGGCCGGTCATGCTGCTGCTGCACGGCACCGGCGCGTCGAGCCATTCGTTCCGCCGGCTCGCGCCGCTGCTCGCCGCGCACTGCACCGTCGTCGTCCCCGATCTGCCGGGTCATGCGCGAAGCTCGATGCAGTCGACCGCGGGCATGTCGGTCGACGGCATGGCGGCTTCGATGGCCGCCCTGCTCGACGCGCTCGATCTCCGTCCGACGATCGCGGTCGGCCACTCGGCCGGCGCCGCGGTCGCCGCGCGCATGGCGCTCGACGGACGGCTGGTCCTGCAGGCGCTGGTCGGCCTGAACGCCGCGCTGCTCCCGCTCGACGGCGCGATGCGGGTGCTGTCGCCGATGGCGAAGCTGCTCGCGCTGATGCCGGGCGTGCCGCGCCTCGTCAGCGGCTTCGCGAGCGACGATCGGGCGATCCGCCGGCTCGTCGACAGCACCGGCTCGACGCTCGATGCCGACGCGTCCGAGGCGTACGCGTCGCTGGTCCGCGACCGTCGGCACGTGGCCGGTGCGATCGCGATGATGGCGGCGTGGAACCTCGACCGGACGTTCGCGGAACTGCCGCGGCTTCGACCGGCGCCGTTGCTGCTGGTCGGCGCGAACGATCGCACGGTGCCGCCGCGACAGGCGCACCGTGTCGCCGACCGCGTGCCGGAGACCGAGGTCGTGACGCTGCCGCGGCTCGGCCATCTCGCGCACGAGGAACGACCCGAGGCGGTCGCGGCGGCGATCGTCGCGCACGCCCGCCGTCGACAAGCGCTCGCCCCGGCCGCCGATCGCCTGCCCGCCTGACCACCGTCACGTCGGCAGGCGGCTCGCCCGGGCTCGCCCGAACGCGGCCTTCAGCAACGGCGTGTCGTGCGCCCGCAGATAGGGGTCGGCTTCGACGAGGACGAAGCGCCGGAACGCCTCGGCCGCCGGCGACAGCACCTTGCCGCTCAGGTTGACGATGAACCACGTGCGCATCAGGGGCGTGCCCTGCACGCGCAGCAGGCGGAGCAGTCCGGTCTCGAGCTCGAGCCCGAGCGTGTGCAGCGACAGCAGGCTGATACCCATGCCGGCCATGACCGCCTGCTTGATCGTCTCGTTGCTCGACATCTCCATCACGATCTGCGGCGTGCAGCGATGGGTGCCGAAGTAATGCTCCATCGCTTTCCGCGTTCCCGAGCCGTGTTCGCGGGCGATGAACGGCAGCGCCGCGGCGATCGTCGATGTCACCGTGCGCTTGGCGACCAGCGGATGGTCGGGCGCACATACGATCACCATCGGATGCGCGGCGAATGCATGGCTGTGCGTCGCGATCTCCTTCGGAGGCCGACCCATGATCGCGAGATCGATCTCGCGATCGTGCAGCAGCGCGACGAGCTGTTCGCGATTGCCGCTGACCTGCAGCCGCAGTTCGACGTCGGGATGGATCGCGCGAAAGCGCGCGAGCAGGCGGGGCACGAAATATTTCGCGGTGCTGACGAGCCCGACGTTCAGCAGTCCGGCCTCGACCCGCTTCAGCCGGGCCATCGCATCGTCGGCCTCGCGCATCGTCGCGAGCACGCGGCGCGCGTAGACCAGCAGGTACTCGCCGCTGGTCGTCAGCGACACGGCACGACCGCGACGGTCGAAGAGCGGCAGGCCGACCGCTGCTTCCAGGTCCTTGACCTGCATCGTCACCGCGGGCGCGCTCAGGTGGAGCGCATCGGCGGCCCGCGCAAAGCTGAGATTCCGCGCGACCTCGGCGAAGACGCGCAGCTGCCGGAGACTGACGTTCCGCATCGACGTTAAGGAAAGTTGAAGCGAGTCATTGAAAGATTGAATTTACCTGATCCCAGCGTCTGCCTACATTGGCGTCCACACCCGCACCGTCGCGGGACCCCAAGGAGACCCCGTGAACGCACCTGTCGACGACGCCATCATCACCGACGCCAAGAAGCGCTACTCGGCCGGCGTGCTGAAGTACAAGCAGATGGGCTACTGGCAGCCCGACTACGTGCCGAAGGACACCGACGTGATCGCGCTGTTCCGCATTACGCCGCAGGAAGGCGTGGACGCCGAGGAGTGCGCGGCCGCCGTCGCCGGCGAATCGTCGACCGCGACGTGGACCGTGGTGTGGACCGACCGGCTGACCGCGTGCGAGCTGTACCGCGCGAAGGCGTACCGCGTCGACCAGGTTCCCAACACGGGGCCCGGCACCAAGACCGAAGCGCAGTACTTCGCATATATCGCGTACGACCTCGACCTCTTCGAGCCGGGCTCGATCGCCAACCTCACGGCGTCGATCATCGGCAACGTGTTCGGGTTCAAGGCCGTGAAGGCGCTGCGTCTGGAGGACATGCGGATCCCGGTCGCGTACCTGAAGACGTTCCAGGGGCCGGCGACCGGCATCGTCGTCGAGCGCGAACGTCTCGACAAGTTCGGGCGGCCGCTGCTCGGCGCGACGACGAAGCCGAAGCTCGGGCTGTCCGGCCGCAACTACGGCCGCGTCGTCTACGAAGCCCTGAAGGGCGGCCTCGACTTCGTGAAGGACGACGAGAACATCAACTCGCAGCCGTTCATGCACTGGCGTGATCGCTTCCTGTATTGCATGGAGGCGGTCAACCGCGCTTCAGCCGCAACGGGCGAAGTCAAGGGCCATTACCTCAATGTCACGGCCGGCACGATGGAGGAAATGTACGAGCGCGCCGAGTTCGCGAAGCAGATCGGCAGCGTGATCATCATGATCGACCTCGTCATCGGCTACACCGCGATCCAGTCGATGGCGAAGTGGGCGCGGAAGAACGACATGATCCTGCACCTGCACCGCGCCGGGAACTCGACCTACTCGCGGCAGAAGAACCACGGGATGAACTTCCGCGTGATCTGCAAGTGGATGCGGATGGCCGGCGTGGACCACATCCATGCGGGCACCGTGGTCGGCAAGCTCGAAGGCGACCCGCTGATGATCAAGGGGTTCTACGACACGCTGCGCGAGCCGATGACGCCGATGAGTCTCGAGCACGGCCTGTTCTTCGAGCAGGAGTGGGCGTCGCTGCTGAAGGTGATGCCGGTCGCGTCGGGCGGCATCCACGCGGGGCAGATGCACCAGCTCTTGACCTACCTCGGCGAGGACGTCGTTTTGCAGTTCGGCGGCGGAACGATCGGGCACCCGGGCGGCATCCAGGCGGGTGCGACGGCCAACCGCGTCGCGCTCGAGGCGATGGTGATGGCTCGCAACGAAGGCAAGGACATCTGGAACGAAGGCCCGCAGATCCTTCAGAACGCGGCGAAGTGGTGTACGCCGTTGAAGCAGGCGCTCGACACGTGGGGCGAGGTGAGCTTCAACTACGAGTCGACGGATACGGCCGACTTCGTGCCGACGCCGACGGTGAGTGCTTAGCGAGCCGTCGTGTTCGCTTCATTTCGTCGTTCCCGCGAACCCGGCAACCCCGCGACTTGAGGGCAACCGCGAATCCACACGGGGTCCCCGCCTGCGCGGGAACGACGAGATCAAGATCGGAGCGAACGCATCATGATGACCAACAGCAATCAACGCCTCACCCAGGGCCAGTTCTCCTTCCTGCCGGATCTCACGCCCGAGCAGATCACGGCGCAGCTCGAGTACGCGCTCGGCAACGGCTGGGCGGTGGGCGTCGAGTACACCGACGATCCGCACCCCCGCAACACCTACTGGGAGATGTTCGGCAACCCGATGTTCGACCTCAAGGACGCGGCCGGTGCGATGACCGAGATCGACGCGTGTCGCAAGACCTTTCCCGGCTACTACATCCGCGTCACCGCGTTCGATTCGACGCGCGGCGTCGAGACCGTGAAGATGTCGTACCTGGTCAACCGCCCCGAGAAGGAGCCGGGTTTCGGCCTCACCCGGACCGAAGTCGATGGGCGCCGGATCCACTACACCATCACGTCGTACGCGGCGGACAAGCCCGAAGGCGAGCGGTACTGATCCTGCCTCGTCGTCCCCGCGAAGCCTGCCCCGGCACGGGGCAGGCCGGGGGCGGGGACCCAGTGTCTTCGCTCATCGCATAACGCCACTGGGTTCCCGCATCCGCGGGAACGACGGATGCTCATGGACACCTCCGATTCCTCTCCGCGTTCCGTCGCGTCCGTCCTCGCCGACACGCAGGTCGAGGCCGTGCTCGACGAGCTCGACCGCGACCTGGTCGGCCTGCTGCCGGTCAAGGCGCGCGTTCGCGACATCGCGGCGCTGCTCGTGATCGACCGGCTGCGGACCAATCTCGGGCTCGCGACCGACGCGCCGTCGCTGCACATGAGCTTCACCGGCAATCCCGGCACCGGCAAGACGACGGTCGCGATGCGGATGGCGCAGATCCTCCATCGGCTCGGCTACGTCCGGAAGGGCCATCTCGTCGCGGTGACGCGCGACGATCTCGTCGGCCAGTACATCGGCCACACCGCGCCGAAGACGAAGGAGATCCTCAAGAAGGCGATGGGCGGCGTGCTGTTCATCGACGAGGCGTACTACCTCTATCGACCCGAGAACGAACGCGACTACGGGCAGGAGGCGATCGAGATCCTGCTGCAGGTGATGGAGAACCAGCGCGACGACCTCGTCGTCATCGTCGCCGGCTACGAGGAACGCATGGAAACCTTCTTCCGGTCCAACCCGGGTCTGAGCTCGCGGATCGCGCATCACATCGCGTTCCCCGACTACCGTCGCGACGAGCTGCTGCAGATCGGCGACCGGATGCTCGACGGGCTCGGCTACCGCTTCGGCGACGGCGCGCGTGCGGTCTTCGACGAGTACCTGGAACGCCGCATCGCGCAGCCCCACTTCGCGAACGCGCGCAGCGTCCGGAACGCGCTCGACCGCACGCGTCTGCGGCAGGCGAGCCGCCTGTTCGCGGACCGCGACCGCGTGCTGACGAAGGACGACCTGACCACGATCGATGCGGCCGACATCCGCGCGAGCCGCCTGTTCGGCGAGGCGGCCGACGTGACGGAGACGAGTCCATGAACCCGGCATCGCCCGTGCAGCGTTCGACGCTGGTCCGCTACCTGATCGAGGAGCGTCGCCGCTTCCCGCATGCGAGCGGCGAGTTGAACGGCCTGCTGCTCGACGTCGCGGTCGCGTGCAAGGCGATCGCGCGCATCGTTGCGTTCGGCGTGCTCGCCGAAGGCGGCGACGGGTTGCCGAGGGCGCCGGGGATCAACGTGCAGGGCGAGGCGCAGAAGCCGCTCGACGTGCTGAGCAACGAGATCTTCGTCCGCATGAACGAGTGGAACGGCCATCTCGCCGGCATGGCGTCCGAGGAGATGGACGTGCCGCAGCAGATTCCGGCCAACTATCCGCGCGGCAAGTACCTGCTGCTGTTCGACCCGCTCGACGGATCGAGCAACATCGACGTGGACCTCACGGTCGGCAGCATCTTCTCGGTGCTGCGGGCGCCGCAGGCCGTGATCGACACCGGTCGCGACGTTTGCGAGGCCGACTTCCTGCAGCCCGGCGCGACGCAGGTGGCGGCGGGCTATGCGCTGTACGGGCCGACGACGATGTTCGTGCTGACGGTCGGCAACGGCGTCGCCGGCTTCACGCTCAATCCCAACCTCGGCGAGTTCGTGCTGACCCATTCGGACATCCGGGTGCCGGTCGACACGCAGGAGTTCGCGATCAACAGCTCGAACAGCCGGTTCTGGGAACAGCCGGTCACGCGCTACGTCGACGAGTGCCTCGCCGGCCGGAGCGGTCCGCGCGGCAAGGACTTCAACATGCGCTGGATCGCGTCGATGGTCGCCGACGCGCACCGCATCCTGATGCGGGGCGGCGTGTTCCTCTATCCGCGCGACCTGCGCGATCCCTCGAAGCCGGGCCGCCTCCGGTTGCTGTACGAGGCGAACCCCATCGCATTCCTGATGGAGCAGGCGGGCGCGCGCGCGAGCACCGGTCGACAGCCGTTGCTGGGCGTCGCGCCGACCGGGCTGCACCAGCGGATCGGCGTCGTCTTCGGGTCGCAAAACGAGGTCGACCGGATCGAGAAGTACCACCACGATCCGGCGTCGCAGGACAGTCGCGAACCGCTGTTCGCCGAACGCGGCTTGTTCCGCACCTGATCGGGAGCCCCGCATGTCCGAGCGCCATCCGATCATCGCGATCACTGGCTCCTCCGGGGCCGGCACCACGTCGGTTACCCGCACCTTCGAGCAGATCTTCCGGCGCGAGAACGTCCGCGCCGCGATCGTCGAGGGCGACAGCTTCCATCGCTACGACCGGGCCGAGATGAAGGTCAAGCAGGCCGAGGCCGAACGCCAGGGCGACCAGCATTTCAGCCACTTCGGTCCCGGCAACAATCTGTTCTCCGAACTCGAGGATCTGTTCCGCAGCTACGCCGTGTCCGGCACCGGGAAGACCCGCAAGTACCTCCACGACGCGGAGGAAGCGGCGCCTTACCAGCAGCAGCCGGGGACGTTCACGCCGTGGGAGGACGTGCCGTCCGACACCGACCTGCTGTTCTACGAGGGGTTGCACGGCGCGGTGGTCACCCCCGACGTCGACATCGCAAAGCATCCGGACCTCCTGATCGGCGTCGTCCCGGTCGTCAACCTCGAATGGATCCAGAAGCTCTGGCGCGACAAGTCGAAGCGCGGTTATTCGACCGAGGCCGTCACCGACACGATCCTGCGGCGCATGCCGGACTACGTGAACTTCATCTGCCCGCAGTTCGCTTACACGCACGTCAACTTCCAGCGCGTGCCGTGCGTGGACACCAGCAATCCGTTCATCGCGCGCGACATCCCGTCGGCCGACGAGAGCTTCGTCGTGATCCGCTTCGCGAAGCCGAAGGGGATCGACTTCCAGTACCTGCTGAACATGATCCACGACTCGTTCATGTCGCGCGCCAACACGATCGTCGTGCCCGGCGGCAAGATGGAACTCGCGATGCAGCTGATCTTCACGCCGTTCATCTGGCGGATGATCGAACGTCGCCAGCGGGCGGTCGGCGCGTTGTGAGCTGACGCCGTCTTCGCATGCTGCGGGCGTTGATCTGGGACGTAGACGGCACGATCGCCGAAACCGAACGCGACGGTCATCGCGTCGCGTTCAACCGCGCGTTCGAGAGGCACGGGCTGGACCGGCAGTGGGACGTATCCACTTACGGCCGGCTGCTCGAAGTCGCCGGTGGCCTGGAGCGCCTGCTGTCGGACATGGCGCAGTGGCCCGATGCGCCGCCGTCGGACGCGGCGCGCGAAGCGCTGGCGCGACGAATTCACGCGACGAAGAACGCGATCTACGGCGAGCTGGTCGCGGCCGGCGCGATCGCATGGCGCCCGGGCGTGCGGCGGCTGATGGATCGATGCGCCGACGAAGGCGTCGTCCTCGCGATCGCCACCACGACGTCGCGTGCCAACGTCGAGGCGCTGATGTCGGGTGCGCTCGGTGGTTACTGGGCGACGCGCTTCGGCGCGATCGTCTGCGCCGAGGACGCGCCGCCGAAGAAGCCCGATCCGCTCGCCTACCGCGTCGCGCTCGCGCGGCTCGGCATCGATGCTGGCGACGCGATCGCGGTCGAGGACTCGCCGAACGGCGTCGCCGCGGCGCGCGCCGCCGGGATCGCGACGCTGGTCACGCGGAGCGACTACTTCCGCGATGCGGCCTTCGACGACGCGACGGCGATCTGCGACGACCTCGACTCGCCGTTGCGTTGGGGCGGCGGCGTCGCGCCGCGGGTCGACGTCGCAACGCTGCGACGGATCGTCGAAGTCAGGACCGAATCGCCGCCGCCGGGGCCGCCGCCTTGCCGGTGAACTCGGCGCCCGCCACGTCGGACGGCTCGAAGCCGCGGTTCACGTCGAGCCCGGTCACGTGCCATTCGTGGGCCGGCAGCCGGATCGGATGCACGACGCGTTCGTACGAGCGCATCGGCCAGAGGATGCCGAAACGGCTCTCGTGGTCGAACGTGTCGACCTCGGCGACGGCGCCGCGCGTGTTCGCCGTGCCTTCGAGCGTGAAGCGGATGCGCAGCGTGACGTCGGTCTCGCGGTCGATGTACAGCGACACGCGGTCGAGCGCGACGTCGCCGAGACCCGGCGCGAGCCAGACGTCGATCACGTCGCAGTAGCGGCCGCCGACGCGGCCGGTCCCGGCCGAGCGCGTCGTCAGCCCGCGGCCGACCAGCCACAGCGGACCGAACAGGAAGAGGCCGTAGCCTTCGGCGACCAGCGCGGCCGCGTGTCGCGACTCGGCCGTGTCGTCGACCCGACCGTTCCGCCAGACGCGGGCGACGCCGGGCCGTTCGGCCGTACCGTTGCCGCGCTGCCACGCCACCTGCTTGTGCCCCGCCGGGCCGTCGTAGCTCTGCGCGACGATCGCGCGGCTCGGGATCAGCCGCTCCTCGGAGCGTCCGCGGTAGCCGGCATCGACCACCTCCGGCTGGATCGAGCCGACGAACGCCCGCCACCGGCCTTCGTAGCTGATGCTGACGTCGGTGAGGCCGCGGTAGCTGCCCCAGCCGTGGGCCTCGGCACTCTCCTCGAGCCGCAACGAGCCCGCCTTGTCGCTCGACGGACGCGGACCGAGCGGCAACGGCGTCGAGCACGCGGCGAGCCACGGCAGCGTGGCGCCGACAAAGGCGCGGCGCGTCCAGCGAGCGCTCATGCCGGCGTCCGGCGACCGTGGAGCGCGATCCCGTCGCGGTCGACCCGCCACGCGATGACGGCGACGACGAAGAGGCCGACGTGGAAGAGCACGGCCGCGAACGGCAACGACGCCAGCTGCCAGATCAGCACCGTCGCGACGGCCATCGCGACCGTGCCGGCGACGTAAGAGGCTGCGACCCCGGGACGGAGCGCGAAGCCGAGACGCCACGACGCGAGCGCGATCGTGGCGGCCAGGATCAGCGCCTTGATGAGGGCCATGCCCCGCAGCAGGCGGGCGAGGTCGGGATCCGAACGCACGAGGTCGGACGGCTCGATCGTGATCGCGGTCGCGGCCATCGCCAGCAGGCAGGCGGCGACCAGACCCGCGCGGCGAAGCGCCGGCGAAAGCCGCCTCGCCGACGAATCGAAGCGCGCGGTCGCGCGAAGCGTTTGAGCGGTCATGTCGTGATCCTGGTTCGACGGCGTGTGGGGTCGGACGTGTGCAATTAGACCACTCGCGGCCATCCGAGACGTGCGGCGCGCCGCAGGCCGGACCGGACGATCAGGCGATGAAACGGCGCGATGACGAAGAGATAGACGCGGCCGAGGCGGCCGTGGCAGTGGACGACGGTCGACAGCGTCAACCGGGCATCCGCGGTCCCGGTCGCCGCGGTCCGCATCACCGAAATGCGGAAGTCGAGATGCCGATCGTCTTCGCCGAGGACGATCTCGTCGACGCGCCGTTCGTAGATCCGGAACAGCGAGATGCGGCGGTCGCTCGTGGCCTTCAACTGCCGCGCCGTCTTCAACCCCAGGCGTCCCACCGCCGCGTCGCGCATCCGCATCAGTCCGCCGACCCAGGGGGCCATGTTGCCGAAGACGAAGCGCGCGAGCCGCTCGGGATCGGCGACCGCATCGGTCGGCAGCGCGATCGCGTACGCGTCCGCGAGGTCGGTCGTCGCATAGAGACCGGCGATGCGCGAGTCGCGCGGCGGCGATGCGAGCGCGACCGGCCGCTGGAAGTCCCTCGGGAGTCCGCGGCTCATGACGGCCCGCTTCGCCCGCCGGCCTCGCCGCCGAGCGATTCCGCGACCAGTTCGCTGTAGCCTGTCGTGGGATCGATCTCGCGCGTCAAGCGCCAGTCGGGCAGCAGCGCGACCAGGATCTCGGCCGTGGTCCGCACGATGCAGCCGTAGGCCGCGTGGCCACCCGTCACGCGGCCCGTCGCGTCGGCGACGCCGACGTGCAGATGCGACCCGGTCTCGGCGATGCTGCCCGAAAGCGTCAGGATCTCGACGTCGCCGTCGATCGCGACCGGCTTCGCGGCGCCCGCCAGCCGCAACCGCGTCGCGCCCAGGCTGCCGATGCCGGCGACCGCGAACGCCGCGCGACAGCCGTTGTTGCGGACGACGTCTTCGAGCGCGCGACGCAGGTCGTCGCCCGGATGGAGGCGGAGCGGGAGCGGGCGCAAGACGTCAGCGTGCAATCGGGAAGGCCGGCGCACGGGCGAACGCGATGCTGCGCGACGGGTTGGACCGGCTCATCGCAATCTCCTCGTCAAGAATCGGCACGCGCCCTCGGCGACGGTGCGTGGCGGCCGATCGGAGTGTAGCGGCGTCACCTCGCCGGAGCCACGTTCGCGATCTCGATCGCGAGTCCGCCCGTTCCGGGCGCCACCGGCCCGCTCTCGCCGGACAGGTCGCCCGGCTGCGTGATCGCGTTGCCGCTCTTCGAGATGCGGGCCGCGACGACCACCTGCTTCAGGTCCGAAATCTTCATCGTCGGCGTCATCGCCATGCTGTCGTCGAGCCGGAAACGGAGCGGCAGGTCCTTGACCGTCGCGCGGAAGACGGCGAGCGGCATGCGGCCGCTCTCGGGGCGCGCGAGGACGAAGACGGTGTCGTCCGGCGCCGCGCGCGCGGCCAAGGCGGGCGCGAGCGTGACGACCCCGGTCAGCGCCTCGCGGCCCGCGGGACCGGCCGGCGGGGTGGCTGGTAAGGTGGCGGACGAACTGATCGAGGGTGATGGCGAACGGTCGGATGGCGCAGCCGCCTGGACCGGCAGGCCGCCACGTCGACGCGCCTCGTCGATGTTGGCGGCGACCTGTCGATGGAATTCGCTGTCCGGCGGCAGCGCGTCGGCGATCTTCTGCCACTGGCGGACCGCCGTCGTGAAATCGCCGCGATCGAACGCGATCGTGCCGGACAGCGCCAGCGCCTTCGGCTGCTTCGGATCGATCGCCAGCGCGCGGTCGATCAGCGCCGTCGACTCGGCGTCGGCCTTGCCGTCGCGCGACGCGGCCATCGCGTCCGCGTAGTCCGCGAGCAGCCCCGCGTCCTTCGGTCGAAGCGCGATCGCGTGCTGGTAGGCGGGCAGCGCGTCGCGATAACGCGTCAGCACGGTGTACGAGCGCGCGAGCATGACCCAGCCCTCGGCGTCGTCGGGCCGGTCCTTCAGTCGCGCCGCGAGCGCGTCGACCATCGCGGCGATCTGCTGCATGCCGACCTCGCGCTCGCTGCCGCCGCCGGGGCCGGCGGAAGGTTCGGCGG
>CAXTDA010000096.1:0-11150 GCA_964242935.1 uncultured Burkholderiaceae bacterium
GGCCAACCTCGACATGACGCCCGCCGCATCCGGCCGCGGCGGCGCCGAGCCGCTCGACGCGGCGCTGTATCGCCTGCGCAGCGACGACGCGATGCGGCAGGTCGCGGAAGACGTGCTCGCGCACGCGAAGAAGATCGGCGCCAGCGACTGCGCGGTCGACGTCGACGAAGACAACGGCCTCACCGTCAACGTCCGCAACGGCCGCATCGAGACGATCGAGCAGAACCACGACAAGGGCGTCGGCGTCACCGTGTTCGTCGGCGGCGGCAACGACGTCAGGCGCGGCAACGCGAGCACGTCGGACCTGACGGCCGGCGCGCTCCGCGACGCGGTCGAGGCCGCGTATCACATCGCCCGCTTCACCGCGGTCGACGAGGCCGCGGCGCTGCCCGACGACGCATGGGTCGCACGCGAGCCGCGCGATCTCGACCTCTATCATCCGTGGAACATCGAGGCCGACGCGGCCGCCGAGATCGCGCGGCGCGCGGAAGGCGCGGCGCTCGAGACGAGCCCGATGATCCGCAACTCGGAAGGCGGCAGCGTGTCGCTGCAGCACGGACGCTTCGTGTCGGCGAACTCGCGCGGCTTCGTCGGCGGCCATGCGCACTCGTATCACAGCATCGCGGTCGCGCCGATCGCGAGCCGCCCGCGCGACGGGATGCAGCGCGACGAGTGGTACGTGTCGCGGCGCGACCCCGCCGACCTGCCGATGCCGGAGTCGGTCGGCCGCTACGCCGCCGAGCGCACGCTGGCCCGCCTCGGCGCCCGCAAGATCGACACGTGCACGGTGCCGGTCCTGTTCGAAGCCCCGCTCGCGGCCGGTCTCCTCGGGTCGTACGTCGGCGCGGCGAGCGGCCGTTCGCTGTATCGCTCGTCGTCGTTCCTGATCGGCAAGCTCGGCCAGCGCGTGTTCGCCGATCACATCGACATCGTCGACGACCCGTTCGTGTCGAAGGGCATGGCGAGCGGCTGGTTCGACGACGACGGCGTCGCGACGCAGCGGCGCACCGTGGTCGAGGCCGGCGTGCTGACCGGCTGGTTCCTCGGCACCTACTCGGCCCGGAAGCTCAAGCTGCCGCCGACCGGCAACGGCGGCGGCGCGCACAACCTGTCGATCACGAGCCGCCTCACGCAGCCCGGCGACGACTTCGAGGCGATGCTCGCGAAGATGGACCGCGGCCTGCTCGTCACCGAGCTGATGGGCCAGGGCGTCAACACGATCACCGGCGACTACTCGCGCGGCGCGAGCGGCTACTGGGTCGAAGGCGGCCGCGTCGCGTACCCGGTCGAGGAAGTGACGATCGCCGGCAACCTGCTCCACATGTTCGGCCGCATCGTCGCGGTCGGCACCGACGTGCTGACGAGCGGCAGCCGCGGAACCGGGTCCATCCTGATCGAGTCGATGACGGTCGCGGGGAACTGAGCGGAGCGATCGCCTGCGCCGCTCGGCCGAGACGCATCGTCGAAGTCTCAACAATGAGGCGATCTTCGTGTTGGAGACCTGCTGCCATCGGGCGGCGATGATCGTCGTCGATACGAACGTCGTCGCCTACCTCGACCTTCCGGGCGAGCAGACCGCGGCGGCCGAGCGTTGAATCGACGCCCGATGGACGAACAGCACATCGCGGCCGCGCAGGAACATCGCTCCCTGCTGCCGCTCGACCACCCTGACCGGCGTACCGCTGCCGACGAGGTCCACGCGCGCCCGACCGACCCGCTCGAGCCGCCGGTCCGCGCGAGCTTCGTCGCGGTCATGGTCCGGCCCGATGAGCGGACCCGCGAGATTCCCCATCTGGCCGCCCTCTGCGAACGCTTCGGGGTCGACCCGCCGCACGGCGACGCTCGCCAGTTCCGCGCGACGGTCGGGGGCATCGGACTGAAGTGGGAGCGGCGGACCGAGTTCTCGGCGTACACCTTCGTTGCCGGTGGCGTCGGCGCACGCCCGTTCGACGACGCGGCGAGCACGCTGCTGCCCGAAGGCTGGCTCGCCGGCATTCCGGGCGTTACGGTGGTGGCCGCGCATGCCGAGCTTTCCCGCGACGAGTCGACGGAGCTGCCGCGCCCGCGGGTCGACGACGCGTTTGGCCATGCGGAAGTCGCCGGCTCGCTTGTCGGCGACCGGGCCGGCGTCGCGCTGACCGATTTCCGCATCCACGACGACGGCCAAGTCCGCTTCCTCGTGCAGGATCGCGGCTTCACGCCGCGGCAGGCCGGACGCACGCTTCAGCGGCTCTTCGAGATCGAGGCCTACCGGGTGATGGCGTTGCTCGCACTGCCGCTGGTGCGCAGCCTCGCACCGCGCACCGGCGAGATCGAGGTGGCGCTCGGCGCGCTCGCGGCGGCGATCGCCGACCAGTCGGGTCGCGACGAAGCGTTGCTCGCCGAATTGACCCAGCTCGCCACCGAGGTCGAACACCTGCGCAACGCGAGCGCGATGCGTCTGTCGGCCAGTGCGGCCTATCACGACCTCGTGCAGACGCGCATCGCCGAACTGCGCGAGCGTCGCGTGCCGGGCATCCAGACGATCGGCGAGTTCATGGCCCGGCGACTGACGCCGGCGATGGCCACCTG
The DNA here is from genome assembly GCA_964242935.1 of uncultured Burkholderiaceae bacterium. GTDB lineage: Bacteria > Pseudomonadota > Gammaproteobacteria > Burkholderiales > Burkholderiaceae_D > CAHJXF01. The sequence continues at coordinate 2,572 of CAXTDA010000096.1, forward strand.
CTCGTCGCTGTCGCGGGGGGGGGGGCGGGCGGCGGGGGGGGGGGGCGCCCCCCCCCCCCCCGCCCCCGACCTGCTGTCGACGCGCGTGGAGATCGTGCGCGAACGGCAGAACCAGGCGTTGCTCGAGTCGATGGACCGGCGCGCGCGCCTGCAGCTGCGGTTGCAGCGCACCGTCGAGTGGTTGTCGGTCGCCGCGGTCACGTACTACGGCGCCGCGCTGGTCGGCTACGTCGCGAAGGCGCTCAAGAGCGCCGGGGTACCGCTCGATGCCGATGCGGCCATCGGCCTGTCGATCCCGGTGATCGGGGCGCTGGTCGCGTGGGCGCTGCATCGCGCGCGGCTGAAGGGCGAACCGCCGCGGGCGCCGGCTGGTTGACGTCCATTCCTGCCGCGTCAGCAGGCGCCGCGCGGATCCTTGCCCTGGCGGTACAGCATGGTCCGGCTGAAGTGCGCCTGCTGGACCTGCCGATAGGCGAGCGCGAGCGACCGCATGCGTTGCGATTCGGCGGTCTGCCCGACGGCCTGCAGCAGATCGGCGTAGCCGTTCAGTCCGTCCGGCGGCGCGAAGCCGAGATAACTGCTGCTCGGCTGCGTGCCCGTGCTCTGCGCCGCCTTGCTTTCGCGTAGACGCGCGGCCTGCGCGCGGACGGTCGGCTCCTCGACGCGATGCTCGGCCTTCAGCAGGTCGGCGTAGGCGTCGTAGCTTTCGACCGCGTGATGGTCCACCGTGAGGAACGCCGTGTAGCAGAGCCGCTCGGCGCTCGCGAGGTCGCCTCGTTCGCGGGCCTGGCGCGCCGCAGCGACCATGCCGTCGATACGGGACGGGTCCCATCGGGCCTCGGCCACAGGCGCGTCGCTGCCGGGGACCGGGCCTGCATTCGTCGCGCAAGCCGCGAGCAGGAGGACGGTGACGAGCACCGCGAACAGATCTTTCCGCATCGCATCCTCCCGAACGTCATGACGTCGATGTGCAGGAGGCTGGACCTCACGGCGCATCGCGTCCAGCGGCGCGTCGAGGGTATCGACCGGTGCGTCTTCGGAGCGAAGTAGGTGCGACCCGGCGCGACGAATGCCTCAGGCGGCCACGCCGAGCGGCACGCGGGTTCGCTCGCGGTGCGCCGCGTCGCCGACGACCCGGAAGGCCTCCGGCAGCGACTCGACCGGCACCGGCCGGCCGAACAGGAAACCCTGGATCTGGTCGCAGCCCGCCGCGTTCGCGAAGTGCAGTTGCGCGTCGGTTTCCACCCCCTCGGCGGAGGTCTGCATCCCGAGCCCGGCGCCGAGCGCGACCACCGCGCGAACGATCGCCGCGCTGCCCGCATCGTCGGGAGCACGCGCGATGAACGAACGGTCGACCTTGATCTTGTCGAAGGGGAACCGCTGCAGCAGCCCCAGCGACGAATAGCCGGTTCCGAAGTCGTCGAGCGACAGCCGGATACCGAGTCCCTTCAGTTCGTCGAGCACCGCCTTCACGCGCGTCGGATCGTCGATCAGGACGCTTTCGGTGATCTCGAGCTCGAGGCGCCGTCCGGGCAGGCCGGACCAGACGAGGGCCGACGCGACCAGCGTCACCAGCTCGGGGTCGCGGAACTGCACCGGGGACAGGTTCACCGCGACGACCAGATGGTCCGGCCAGCGCGCCGCCTCGTAGCATGCGGTCCGCAGCACCCACTCGCCGATCGGCGCGATCAGGTTCGTCTCCTCCGCGATCGGGATGAAGTCGGACGGGCCGACGAGGCCGCGGACCGGATGGCGCCAGCGCACCAGCGCTTCGGCACCGTTGAACGCACCGGTCCGCGCATCGACCTGCGGCTGGAAGTGCAGCGTGAACTCACTCTGCGCGACCGCCTGCCGCAACGCCTGCTCGAGCACGTGACGTTCCTGGACGCTGGTCTTCATCGCCTCCTCGAACAGGCGATGGATACCGCGGCCGTCGCTCTTCGCGCGATGCAGCGCGAGATCGGCGCTGCGGATCAGCGATTCGGCATCGCCGCCGTCCCGCGTCGCGAACGCGATGCCGATGCTCACGCCGATCTCGTGGACGCGGCCGTCGGTCACGAACGGACGCCGGATCGTCTCGATGGCGCGATCGGCGAGCGCGCTGATCGCCGACGCGTCGCGCCCCGTCGCCGCGAGGATCGCGAACTCGTCGCCGCCGAGCCGGGCGACCAGGTCGTCCTCGCGCACCAGCGACTTGAGGCGCGCCCCCACTTCGACCAGCACCGCGTCGCCTGCGGCATGACCACAGGTGTCGTTGACCGACTTGAAGCGGTCGAGGTCCAGCGACAGGAGCGCGAAACCGCCGGCAGGTGACGACGGCGATGCGAACATCTGCCGGAGCATGGCGTTGAACCGGGTCCGGTTGGCGAGTCCCGTCAGCGCGTCGTAGTTGGCCATGCGCCGCATCGCGGCTTCGGTGTGCAAGCGTTCCCGCTGGTCGCGGATCGCGACGACGACATGGGGCCGTCCGGCCATGTGGATCGCCCGCGTGATCACGCGGACCGGGACGAAGACCGCGCTCGTCGAAGCAGTCGTCGGATCGCCGGTCTTCAGCTGCGCATCGATCTCGCGATCGTGCGAGAGCGCCCGGTACGACGCGGCGCCGAGCAGCAGCTCGATCGACGTGCCGATGTACTGCTCGCGCGTGCCCGGCAACATGCCTTCGAGGCTGCGATTGATCCAGACGATGCGCGTGCCTTCGCAGATCACGAGGCCCTCGACCGCCACCTCGGCCAGTTGCTGCAACTGCTGCCGTTCCGCTTCGCGGCGCAGTCGGCTCTTCCGGTTCATCGAACGCGCCGTCAGGGTCAGCGCCAGGATCAGCAGCGCAATGACGCCGACGATCCGCTCGAGATAACTGTCGCCGATCATCGCCTCGGGCAGCACGACCTGCGGATCGTAGAAAACGATCGCGGCGCTCATCGCGACCAGGTGGTCTCCGCAAATGGCGATCGTGAACAACGCGATGGCGAGCTGGGGCGTGCGCGACCGGTCTCGAAGCCAGAGGACGGCGGCGGCGACGGAGAAGACGATCCCGATCGCCACCGAGACCGCGACGGCGACGAAGTCCCACTGGATCGTGCCCGCGACGCGAAAGCCGCTCATCCCGACGTAATGCATCGCCGAGATCGAAAGGCCGGTGATCGCGCCGCCGATGATCGGGGCGCGCAGCGTTCGTCCGGCGATGGTCACCTGCGCGCCGAGCGTGACGAGCACCGCGCCGACGACGAAGGACGCGATCATCGCCAGCGGCTCGAAGGCCGGCGGCACCGCGAGTCGCATGCCGAGCATCGCCAGGAACGAGTCGGCCCAGATCGCGAACGTCGCGGCGAGGATCGCGAGGAGCATCCAGCGGAGCCGCGAATTCCGCAACGGCGACTGCGCCGCCTGCCTGCCGAGCACCGACGTCGCGTACGCGCCGAGCCAGGACATCAACGCGCCGCACGCGAAGATCGTCAGGTCGTGCTGGCTCAGGATCCGAACGAGCAGCGGTTGCATCTTCCCTCTTCGTGACGTCATGACTGCGGATCGATCGCCGACGGTTCACACCGCTCGTCGAACCGTACGGTGCAAGCGCTCTCCAGCAAACGCGCACGTCACCTGTTCATCGGCAGCTTCGGCGCTTTGATGAGCCGCGCTCAGACGGTCGTGGCGGTCGCTTCCTCGCGGCGACCGACCGGACCGGCGGTCGCGTCGTGGTCGCGGACCGCAGCGCGGAACGGGAACGGCAACGCCGCCGCGGCCACCGGGCGGCCGAAGAGATAGCCCTGGATCTGGTCGCAGCCGGCCGCGACCACGAAGCACCGCTGCGCTTCGTCCTCGACGCCTTCGGCGGTGACCGACAGGCCGAGGCTCGCGCCGATCGAGACGACGGCGCGGACGATCGCGGCGCTGTCGCGATCGTCCGGCACGCGGCTGGTGAACGATTGATCGATCTTGATCTTGTCGAACGGGAAGCGACGCAGGTGGCCGAGCGACGAATAGCCGGTCCCGAAATCGTCGAGCGAAATGCGGATACCGAGGCTCTTCATGTCGTCGAGCACCGCCTTCACGTGCACCTCGTCGTCGATCAGCACGCTTTCCGTCACTTCGAGTTCGAGGCGGTGGGCCGGAAGCCCCGACGCTTCGAGCGCCGCGCGGACGATGCCGGCGAGGGACGGATCGCCGAATTGCACCGGCGACAGGTTGACGGCGACGTTGAGATGGTCCGGCCACGTCGCCGCCTCGCGGCAGGCCGTGCGCAACGCCCATTCGCCGATCGGGACGATCAGCTTGGTCTCCTCGGCGAGCGCGATGAAGTCGCCGGGCATCACGAGGCCGCGGGTCGGATGCAACCAGCGGATCAGCGCTTCGGCGCCGTTGATGACACCGGTCCGGGCGTCGACCTGTGGCTGGTAGTACAGCTGGAATTCATCGCGTGCGATCGCCTGCCGCAGCGCCTGTTCGAGGGCGAGCCGCTCCTGCATCCGCGTGTTCATGCCCGGCTCGAACATGCGATAGACACCGCGGCCTTCCGCCTTCGCCCGGTATAGCGCGAGGTCGGCGGCGCGCGTCAAGGCCTCGGCGTCCCGGGCGTCGGTGAGGGCAAAGGCGATGCCGACGCTGACGCCGATCTGATGCGACCGGCCCTGGATGCAGAACGGCTGCGACAGCGCTTCGATGACGCGGCTCGCGATGCCGGCGATCTCGTTCGGATCGTCGCCCTTCGCGGCGAGGATCGAGAATTCGTCGCCTCCGAGCCGGGCCACGAGGTCGCCTTCGCGGACCAGCGACGTCAGCCGTACCGCGACTTCGATCAGCACCGCGTCGCCCGCGGCATGGCCACAGGCGTCGTTGACGGACTTGAAGCGGTCCAGGTCGAGCGCGAGCAGTGCGAAGTGTCCGCCGCGCGGGATCGGGAACGCGAACATCTGCGCGAGCACCGCGTTGAACCGCGCGCGGTTCGCGAGACCGGTCAGCGGGTCGCTCGTCGCGACGCGCTGCATCTCGGCCTCGGCGCGAAGCCGCTCGCGCTGGTCGCGGATCGCGACGACGAGGTGCCGACGACCGCGGAGGCGGATCGGGCGCGTGATCAGCCGGACCGGCGCGCGTTCGTCGACGCCGACCCGCAACTCGCCGTCGACCTCGCGATCGTGCGGCAGATGCTGCAACGGGATCGAGAGCAGCAACGCATCGACCGGCGAACCGACATGGTCGGCGCGCGAGCCGGGCAGCATCAGCTCGAGACTTCGATTGATCCAGACGACGCGCGGCCCGTCGCAGATCATCAAGCCCTCGACGGCGACATCGGTGAGCTGCTGGAGCTGCTGCTTCTCGGCCTCGTCGCGCCGCCGGCCCTTCCGATGCACGGAGACCGCCGCGAGCGTGATGCCGATGATCAGCATCGCCACGGTCGCAACGATCTCCGCGAGATGCTGCTCGTCGATGAGGCCGGCGGGCAGGACCACGCGTGGATCGTAGGAGACGGCGGCGGCGCTCATCCCGAGGAGGTGGTTTCCGCAGACGGCGATCGTGAAGAGCCCGGTCGGGATCAGCACGTTCCGCGAGTGGAAGGTCAGCCACGCGAGCGTCGCGAAGCCGAGACCGACGGCGACCGAAGCAGCGACTGCGAGCGGATCCCAGGCGATCGTGCCGACGACGCGGAACGCGCTCACCCCGAGGTAGTGCATCGCGGAGATCGCCAGTCCGGCGATCGCGCCGCCGATCGCCGTTGCATGACGGACGCGTTCCGCGAATGCGACGCAGAAGGCGAAGGTGATCATGACGAGCGCGACGACGAACGAACCGACGGTCGGACCGAGAACGAAGCCCGACGGCATCACGGTGCGGAAGGCGAGCATCGCGATGAAATGCGTGGCCCAGATCGCCGACGTGCACGAGAGCGCGGTCGCGAGGATCCAGAACACGCGCAGCTTGCGCTCTCGCGTGGTGGCGGCGTGCCGCGCCAGGACGACGCTGGCGTAGGCGCCGAGGGCGCAGAGCGCCGCCGCGAGGACGAGCAGCGTCGGGTCGTGCTGGGTGGTCACGCAGAGGTAGAGCTGTCGGATCATGTCTGCTTCTTCGTCGGACGCAGGTGCTCGCGGCCGACGGCGCGCGCGGTATCCGCCGGACGGCAGCCGCCTCCTTTCATCGGCAGCGCCGGGGAATCATTGAGCGGACCGCAACCGCCGACGGCAACGTGCCGAAGGCGTTTCCGCGCCACACGGTGGACTCTCCGCGGTCTGCAGAATGCTGCGCAGGCGGCACGCTCGGGGTTTCCACCACGGATGATCGAGGCGCCCCCCTGATATCCTCCGCGGCTCGCGAGGCAGGGGCGACCACCGGGTCGCCGCCCGACCTTCACAGCGATACCCTGGAGACCACGATGAAGACCAATTCCATCGGCTTGCGGCTCGCGTGCGCAGCCGTTGCGCTCTCGGCAGCGTTCGGGTCTGCGCAGGCCGCCGACATCAAGCTCGGCGCCGCGGAGGCGCTGTCGGGCAGCGCGGCCCAGTACGGCACGGCCATCAAGAACGGCTTCGCGCTGGCGATGGACGAGATCAACGCGACGGGCGGCGTCGGCGGCAACAAGCTCGTACTGATCCTCGAGGACGAACAGGGGAAGAAGGAAGAAGTCGCCAACGTCTTCAAGAAGCTGTTCTTCCAGGACAACGTGCTGATGACGTTCGGGCCGACGCTGTCGAATTCGGCGCAGTCGGGCGACCCGATCGCGCAGGCCGCGAAGGTCGTCGTGTTCGGCACGTCGAACACCGCCGACGGCATCACGTCGATCGGCGACTACGTCTTCCGCAATTCGGTCACCGAGGCCGACGTGCTGCCCGAGACGTTGAAGATGGCCGTGAAGAAGGCGGGCGTGAAGAAGGTCGCGGTGCTGTACGGCAACGACGACGTGTTCACGAAGAACGGCTACGACAACTTCAAGAAGGCGCTCGACGACCAGAAGATCCCGGTCACGACCACCGAGACGTACGCGAAGGGCGACGTCGACTTCAAGGCGCAGCTGACGAAGATCAAGGGTACCAACCCGGACGCGCTGGTGCTGTCCGCGCTGATCGCCGAAGGCGCGCCGATCATGGTGCAGGCGCGGCAGATCGGCCTCAACGTCCCGGTGATCGGCGGCAACGGAATGAATTCGACGAAGGTGTTCGATCTCGCGAAGGGCGCGTCGGACGGGCTCTACGTCGGCAGCCCCTGGTCGTTCCAGAACGCGACGCCGGAGAACAGCCGCTTCATCAAGGCGTACACCGACCGCTTCAAGGACGCGCCGGACCAGTTCGCCGCGCAGGCCTACGACGCGATGTACATCGTCGCCGAGGCGCTGAAGAAGACGAAGCTGACCGGCAACCTCGCGAGCGATCGCGCGGCGCTCCGCGACGCGTTGCCGACGGTCAGGCACGTGGGCGCGACCGGCGCCTTCGCGTTCCGCCAGGTCAAGGACAAGGACGGCAAGCCCGCCGGCTACGACGCGCAGCAGGTGCCGATCGTGAGCGTCACGAAGGACGGGAAGTTCGTGATCGAGAAGTGACGACGCGCAAAGCCGTCGTCATCCCCGCGAAGGCGGGGATCCAGCGTCGTTTGCGGTACCGCGCACGCCACTGGGTTCCCGCCGTCGCGGGAACGACGAACAGAGCATGCTAGCCCAGCAACTCGTCAACGGCCTCTCGCTCGGCGCGCTGTACGCGCTGTTCGCGCTCGGCTTCACGTTGATCTTCGGCGTGCTCGGGGTCATCAACCTCTCGCACGGCGCGATCTTCATGGTCGGCGCTTATGCCGGCGTCGAGGCGATCGCGCGCTTCGGGTTTCCGCTCTGGCTCGCGCTGCCGTTCGCGTTCGCCGTGTCGGGCCTCTTCGGCCTCCTGGTCGACGTGCTGGTGCTGAAGCCGCTGCGCCGGCGCAACGCGCCGCACCTGATCCCGATGATCGCGACGATCGGCATCGGCATCGCGCTCAACAACACCGTGCAGGGGCTGTTCGGCGCGGCGAACCTGCGCTTCCCGGCGGGGACGATCCCGACCGACACGATGGAGGTCGCCGCCTTCGGCATGACGCTCGGCTTCACCGCGATCGAGCTCGCGATCGTGCTGCTGTCGTTCGCGCTGATGGCCGTGCTGATCGTCGTTATCCGGAAGACGCAGGTCGGCCGCGCGCTGCGGGCCATCGCCGAGTCGCCCAAGGCCGCATCGCTGGTCGGCATCGACGTCGAGGGTCTCTTCATGCTGACGTCGTTCGTCGCGGCGGGCCTCGGCGGCATCGCGGGCGTGATGATCGGCCTCTACTCGAACGCGATCTTCCCGCTGATGGGCCAGCCGATGCTGCAGAAGGGCGTCGCGGTGATCATCCTCGGTGGCATGGGCGACATCCGCGGCGCGTTGCTCGCCGGCCTCTTCCTCGGCTTCGCCGAGGTCCTGTCGGTCGCCTACATCGGCTCGACGATGCGCGACGCGGTCGCGTTCGGCCTGCTGTTCCTGATCCTGCTGGTGCGGCCGAAGGGGCTGTTCGGGACGACCAACGAGCGGAAGGTGTGATGCACCGCCTCGCTTCGCCGGAGCATCCCCTCCCCCGCCGGGGGAGGGCCAGGG